>NZ_LECT01000050.1 GCF_001027925.1 Rhodopirellula islandica
AGACGCGCAATTCGAAAAGCGAAAGAAACCACCGTCAAAACTGAAAGACTCGGATCTAAAGTAAGTGCCATTCGGCTTCCGCCCCGAGCTAACCAAGTCGGCCCCGTCCGGGGCGAGGAGAGCGAGGCCAGAGTAGAACAGTTGTCTCAACTGTTCCGTCAAGCAGCCCTCAAAGGCCAGGCCTCATCGCAACATAGCCCACTTCCAACCGTTCGCGTCATGTGACTCGACGACAGCAACGACGGCCCCATCCGGGGCGACCTTTTGTACTTGCGTCCAATGTCTCGGGGCTTCCGCCCCGAGCTAACCAAGTCGGCCCCGTCCGGGGCGAGGAGAGCGAAGCCGATGAATCTCGACCGCAACGCGGTGAGGGCGGATGCGCCGATTGCTTGAAACGACGATCGGGGCAGGGCAGGGCGGAGATTCACTCCGCCACTTCCCAACCTTCCTTGGTCAGAATCAGCTCCAGCGATTGATCCACTGTCTTCGCATCCAAGCCATCGATTCGGAACGTGGTTGGAAAGCAGCGTTTCATGCTCACGGTCGTCCGTGGCGGCATCTCGATTTCATCGACACTTTCATTGGTCTCGATCGACAGAGTCTGGGCTTTGCCCGATTGATTCAGCACCGAGATCTTGATCTGGGCTGACTTGGGCCGACCAAACAGGTGAACCGCGTAGTAAGTCGTTTGATCGGTGGTCGCAACGGCCACCCCCGTTTGCGTGACATGTTGCGCCACAATGTTCTCATGATGCGGCGGCGAACCGAGCCATCCCGGAACAAAGATGTCAACCAAACTCTCCGCGGTGACTTCCCCCGTGTTCGTGCGATAGGCAATGTTCTCTCTCACGACGCAGTACTGATATCCCGCCGCCTCGGCACGCTCGGCCGGGGTCTTGCCATCGGCCTGGTGACCGTACTTGCCCGATTCAGCCATGAACCCCGCAAACTTCTTCGCGGTTGCTTGCAGTTCCTCGTTCACTTCCAACCGCCCCAGCTTCTTTTTGTCACGGTAATCGTTGATTTGTTTGACGATCGCCTTTTCAACTTGAACGATCATCTGGCCGTCCTCTTCGGAATCAACAGCGACCGCCGTCGACGCCTCCTGAGCCATCAGCGGACTGACAAACAAACATCCCAGGATCAACCATCCACGCACAGCACCACTCCTCGTCGAGAAACCAAACCGCCCGACAAGCGACCTGCACCGGTTGGCCCACTCTCGCTCGTCGTCGAAAAAACCAATGCAATCGCCATGCCCATTCCAGAACGACGTCGCCTGAAACGTTCCACGATTCACCACCATCGTCGCCAAACTGGTAAAACGTCTCGCCATCCTGGTCACCGGCGCCCCTTCGGTTTGCCCTCCACTGATTTGACACGGCACGAACTCAACATGCGAATCCAAGCCCCCACCCACGTTGATCTCGACACGCCCACCGGTCCGATGCGGACCCATCTGTTTCGCCCAGACGGCCCCGGTCGTTATCCCGGTGTGATCCTCTACAGCGAGATCTACCAGATGACGGCGCCGATCGCTCGGACGGCCGCGGTGTTGGCGGGGCACGGCCTGCTGGTCGCCGTCCCCGATGTCTACCACGAGTACACCGAACTGGGCGAAGCGTTCGCGTATGACAAAGAGGGCACCGACCGAGGCAACCAACTGAAAGTTGAAAAAGCAATCGCGGCCTACGACGCGGATGCTCGATCGGTGATCGACTTCTTCGGCCAGGACGAAGGCTGCACCGGGCAAGTCGGCACGGTGGGCATTTGCCTGGGAGGCCACCTCGCCTTCCGAGCAGCAATGAACGAGGAGGTCAAAGCGGGCGTATGCTTTTACGCCACCGACATCCACAAACGCAGCCTTGGCAAAGGCATGCACGACGACAGCCTCGATCGCATCCCGGAAATCCAAGCCGAGATGATGATGATCTGGGGACGTCAGGACCCACACATCCCCGCCGAAGGCCGCCGGTTGATCTACGATGCGCTGACGGCCGCCGGAGTCAGTTTTTCCTGGCACGAAGTCAATGGCGAACACGCCTTCATGCGAGACGAAGGCCATCGCTACGATCCAGAACTTGCCTTGCTGCTGAACAGCATGGCTTGCCAGCACCTCAATCGCCACTTGCGATAGCGGCAAAAAAGCAATTCCCCGGGCGAATGTCGATCACGACTTCCCAAACCAGGGGCCAGCCAGAAAATTGTCCCACTTACGAATGGGCCACGATCGCGTATCCTTTGTGGTTCGTTTTCGCGAATTTTGGAACCGTCGCTCAGCAACTGATCAGCGGCTCCGTTGCATCCATCCCCTCGAACCCTTTGATTTCGACCCGTGTTACGAACTCACACCTGCGGCGCGCTTCGCAAATCTGACGTTGGCTCCCCCGTGACCCTGTGCGGATGGGTGGACAGTAAACGAGACCACGGCGGAGCGGTTTTCATTGACTTGCGGGATCGATATGGGCTGACCCAGGTCGTCATCGGACCACCCGAAGCGGGCGAATCGCTGATCAAACAGGCCGGCCATGTGCCCAACGAGAGTGTGGTTCTGATCCGCGGTGTCGTCGCCGATCGCCTGGAAGGCAAAACCAACGCGAAACTGGAGACCGGCGAAATCGAAGTTCGCAGTGAACACTTCGAAATCCTTTCGGCCTCGGAAACACCTCCCTTCACCCCCGGCCAGGCCGACTTGCCGGGCGAAGACTTGCGTCTGAAGTACCGCTTCCTGGACCTTCGTCGCAAAGAAATGCAGCAGGCGCTGATCCGTCGCAGCGAAATCATCAAGTGCATGCGAGACTACTTCGCCGAGCACGATTTCATCGACGTCGAAACACCGATCCTCGGCCGCAGCACGCCGGAGGGAGCTCGCGATTACCTGGTCCCCAGCCGCGTGCATCCGAGCAACTTCTACGCCTTGCCTCAATCGCCGCAGCTCTACAAACAAATCTTGATGGTCGCCGGTTTCGACCGCTACATCCAAGTCGCCAAGTGCTTCCGCGACGAAGACTTGCGAGCCGATCGCCAACCCGAGTTCACGCAACTCGACTTGGAAATGTCCTTCGTCGACTCGGAAGACATCATCGGCTTGATCGACGGCCTGGTCGCCAAAACGGCAAAACAGGTTCTGGGCAAAGACATTTCGCTGCCCCTGCCTCGCATGACCTACGCGGAAGCCATGCGTCGCTTCGGCTCGGACGCACCCGATTTGCGTTTTGGTTTGGAAATCGTCGATGTCACTTCGGTGGCTGCCAAGACCGACTTCCGAGTCTTCCGCGGGACCGCCGACGCGGGCAACTTCGTTCGGGGCATCAACGTCAAAGACGCCGCCCTCAAGTTCTCGCGACGCCAAATCGATGAGTTGACCACGTTTGTGCAACAGGACTTCGGTGCCAAGGGCTTGGCTTGGTTCCGCGTCGAAGATGACGGGACACTTTGGAGCCCAATTGCGAAGAACTTTGAGCCAGAACACTTGGCTGAAATCAAAGATCTGATGGGCGGCGAACCCGGTGACTTGCTGATGTTCCTGGCCGACACCTGGGAAGTCACCTGCAAAGGCCTGTCGGGTCTTCGCAAGCGATTGGCTGTGGAGCTGAAACTCTACGAAGATGGCATGCTCAACTGCAGCTGGGTGACCGAGTTCCCGATGTTCGAAAAGGATGAAGAGGCCGGTCGCTACGTCGCGATGCACCACCCCTTCACCGCTCCTCTCGAAGAAGACCTGCCACTGCTGACAGAGTCGCCTGAGAAATGCCGTGCCCAAGCTTATGACTTGGTCATCAACGGATCGGAAGCAGGCGGCGGAACGATCCGGATTCACGACAGCAAGGTTCAATCGCAAGTGTTTGAATTGCTTGGCATGGACGAAGAAACCGCTCGCGATCGTTTCGGCTTCTTGCTCGACGCGCTGCGATTCGGTGCACCTCCACACGGCGGGATCGCTTTGGGCGTCGATCGTTGGGTGATGCTGTTCGCTGGTTTGGAAAACATCCGCGAAGTGATCGCGTTCCCCAAAACGCAAAAGGCCGCCGACATGATGACCGGCGCTCCTGGCGAAGTGGACGCGGATCAACTCAACGAACTGCATCTGCGAACCGTTTCCGTTAAAACTTGATGGAAGCCACCGACTCAAGTAGCGAAACTCGTCAAGAGTTTCGTCTTGCACACGTAGCGAAACTCATCAAGAGTTTCGTTTTGCAAGTTGAGTCGCCGAAAGTCTTGACGACTTTCGCCACGAATTGATCTTCGTTTCCATCGCTGGAATGCATCATCGCTGCCACTCGTCATCTCGGTTTGTTCGGAGCCACCAGCGTCGGAGTCGGCGCGATCGTTGGCGGCGGGATCCTTGCGTTGGCCGGTGTCGCATTCGCCACCACGGGGCCGTCCGCGATTTTGGCGTTTGGACTCAACGGCGTCATCGCTGTCTTGACGGCACTCAGCTTCGCGGAGATGGCGTCGAAGTTCCCTGAGTCAGGCGGGACCTACACCTTCAGCCGCAAAGTTCTCTCGGTCGAATCCGCTTTCACGGTGGGCTGGGTCGTTTGGTTCGCTTCGATCGTCGCTGCGGTTCTCTACGCGATCGGCTTTGGCAGTTTTGCGACGCTCTTGATGAGCGAACTTTACTCCACCCAGGGTTCCGTTCCCTCTTGGCTGGGAGAACCCTGGAGCGTCCCTGCTGTTTCCATCGCCACAACCGTTGGGATCGGCGCGATGATGACGTTTCGATCGTCCGGTGGTGGTGCCTGGATCAACGTCGCCAAAGTCGCGGTCTTTTCCGTTTTGATTGTCGGCGGCTTCTGGGCTTTGAGCGAACAATCGGTGCTCAAGACCACGCAGGAACTGCGTCCATTCCTAGCCTCCGGTTGGGGCGGGCTGATCCAGGCGATGGGATACAGTTTCATCGCACTTCAAGGGTTTGACTTGATCGCGGCGGTCGGAGGCGAAGTTCGCGAACCGGCCAAGAACATCCCGCGAGCGATGCTGCTGTCGCTGGTGATCGCGTTGCTGATCTATTTGCCACTGCTGTTTGTGCTCACCACGGTGGGCACCGACAGTTCCCAAAACATTCGTGAACTGGCAGCGTCGGATCCCGAGGCCGTTGTCGCGCTTGCCGCAAAGCATTACCTCGGCACCTCAGGTTACTGGTTGGTGTTGATCGCGGCGGTTCTTTCGATGTTCTCGGCGCTGCAGGCCAACCTGTTTGCCGCCTCACGAATCGCGTTGGCGATGTCGCGTGACAACACGTTGCCAGCAGCCCTCAGCCGTCTCGCTTCAGGATCGAATTCGCCCTGGGTTTCGGTGCTGGTCACGATTGCACTGGTTTGTTTGTTGATCCAGATCCTGCCCAATCTCGCGGCCGCAGGTGCCGCCTCCAGCCTGATCTTTTTGGTGACGTTTGCGATCGCCCATTGGCTGTCCATCCTGGTGCGACAACGCTGCGTCATTGCTCCGCCGCCGTTTCGAGTCCCTGGCTATCCCTTTGTGCCCGTGGTGGGCGGCGCGGCTTGTTTGGCACTGGCTGTGTTCCAAGGGATTGCGGTTCCCGAAGCCGGAATCATTGCGGTCATGTGGTTGGCTCTGGGCGGATTGTTGTTCCTGTCTCTGTTCGCTCGGCGAGCCCGATTGACGGATGTGTCCAACATCGCCAGTCATCCCGAACTCTCCCGACTGCGTGGCAACTCCCCTTTGGTGCTGGTTCCCATCGCCAACCCCAACAACGCTCGCGCGATGATCGCGCTGGCCGACACCTTGGTCCCCGCCGCGCTCGGTCGCGTGCTGGTTCAAACCGTGGTGGTGGCTCCTCCGGACTGGGACCCGGTTGCCAACCATCGCCCTTCGGCACAGCTTCATTCGGTGATGAACGAGATCCTGCACGCCTCATCCAGCCTCGGTGTTCGCTGCGAAACGTTGACCACCGTTTCCCCCGAACCGATGCAAGAAATTGCCCGGGTGGCGGACCTGCACCAATGCCAATCCGTGCTGCTGGGACTGAGCGAAATCACAGCGGAAGCTCGCGACACGCCGCTCGAAGGTTTGCTCGGACAACTCTCCAGTGACGTCGTTGTCTTGCGAGCGCCCAAGGATTGGCAACTCGATCAGAGCCAGCAGATCCTTGTGCCCGTCGGCGGACGAGGCGGCCACGATTACTTGCTCACACGATTGCTCAGCAGCCTCTCGCGCGAGCAACAACGGCAAGTCAAATTTCTGCGAGTGATCCCCACCGACACGCTCCGCAGCGATCAAAAACGAATCCGCAAAGAACTGGACCGAACGACGCGAGCGAACGCGGGTCGAGTCTGCGAACGCGAAATTGTGATCAGCAACGATCCGATTCAAACCATTGTGGATCGGGCCGGCGAAGCGGGTCTGATCATCCTGGGTGCTCAACGACTGGGACCACGGCGAAAACTGTTCGGCAACTTCACTCGAAAAGTCGCCCTGGAATCCAACTGCCCCGTGATCATCATCAGCCGCCGCGGCTAAGGAACGAAAGAGCCTACAAAGTCGCTGGCTCCTGACGTGCCATGCCCCCTTGGTTTTCCAAACAAACACTTGACTTATCCTCGCCCCCCCTAACTTTGAGCAGTAGAGATCTGTGGCGGTTATCTCACCAACCATTTGGTTGGACCAAACAAGTGTTTTCTTGAATTGTTTGTAAGGGGTGTCCGCTGTGCTTGTCAGATTGTTCCTGGGTGCATTCATTCTCTGCTTGAATGCAGATCCTCTGGCGTTCAGCCAGGAGGTGAAGCGATTTGAACTCAGCTCCGCAAGGATCACAAACAGCCGTAAGATTCATATCGGCAGTGTCCCAGCATCGGACACAACGCAGATATCGGTTGATGTGGTGAATGACACCGAGACGGCGGAGCATTTCGAAGGGATCATTCTCAACTGCAATTGTGCCGAAGCGAAGTTTAAAGAGGGGCCTTTGCTGCCTGGTCAAACCAAACGCCTCACTCTTGCGTTGACGCCTCAAAAGCAACTCAGGCGAGGACAGGGAACCGTCCATGTTTCGTTCAAGCGACCCGGTGCGGGCGTAAGCAATCTCAGGCTCACCCTGAACTACGCGGTTGCCGGTCACTTCTCTTTCGACAGTTCATTTGCGACCTTGCAGTACGGCAGCAAACCAGGGTCCTATCAATTTGAGCTCCCCGTGTTCGTTGACCCTGCTCTGGATCATCGGCTGCTGGAATTGAACTGCAATGACAAACGAGTTGGCCTCTCATTCGGGGACTTGGATCAATCTGGAGCTGGCCACATTGATGTGGACCTACCACCTGATTCAGGTGAGTGCTTCGCGGTTGTATCCATGCGGCATCCGCCAACCAACACTCAAGTGGATTGCCAAGTGCTCATCCAGCCCAAGCAGCACCTGAAGCTTGCACCCGCACGGTTGCTATTCAAGACCAACGAGGATGGATCGCTCCAATCCTCGCTGATAGTCATTCGGTCCTTGGATGACGATGACAAGGACAAGCCGAATGAGAAACAAAGGTCGCCTGGAAAGCCGATGATCGAATGGAGCTTTGAAGGACAAACAGGGTTCGGCAAGGTGCATGATGTTTCCGATTCTCTCTGCCGTGCTTCGGTGGAGATCTCGGTGGCAACTGCGCAGAAACTGAGCGACATCTTGTCTGAACCGGGCGGCCCAAAAGCAAAACAACCGAGCATCCGAGTTCTGGTTCGATGGGGTGAGCATTCCGTGACCGAAGATCTGTCCTATAAGATTTTCGAGAAATCAATCGCAGACGAAGCAGGCAGAAACGAATGACTCAGTTTCATCCTGGAAGCGGTTTGAGCGTTGGCCTGGGCTGCAGAATCTTTGGGATTGTGTTTGCTATGCGTTTGCGCAAGTCTTCATCTGAAACGTCCTGGCTCCCCTCGCCCAGCTTCGAGGTCGTGCGGTTTTTAAGTGCTGTGTTGCCTAGCGTTTATCATCATCTTCCCCCTGGAACGTTCAAAGAACAAATGGTGGCTGGCGTCTGGGTTTCGCCCCGGATGGGGCCGTCGTGGGAGTTGGGTGGAGTCCCTCGCTCACGCGTTCGGGTTGTGATGGATGGTCTTGACCGACTCTGACGGGCAAAAGTGCCCATCCTACATGCGTTGAAACGTCGCTGAGGACTGAGTCGACAAGCCGTCATCATTGACGCTCTGATTGCGGATGCCAAATTCATTCCTGGATTGCACCTTGAGAGACGCGGCCCGCTTCGGGCCGGGGAGGGTTACGCGCTGGATCCGATGCTCGCTTCGTTCGACTAGGGAGCGTGAAATTAAACGGCACGACCGCCGTGGTGTGGAGGTTTTCAGTTCGAAGACCAAATGTTTGTTCACAGATGATTGAAGCACACACCGCTCCGTTGACTCTTGTTATCACGATTGAGAAAGCAAAAGAATGAATCGTCTTCCTTCCAAGCGACTTCGCTCCATCAAATCTTGCACATGGCGGATGCAATTTTTGGTGCTTGCAACTTTGCTCCTTACCAGAACAACTGCTGCGACGGCACAAGAGGCAGCACTCGGCTCCGGCGAGCACTATTTCCAGGCTCATTATGCGGCCATGGCGGAGATCCGGGACTACGACGTCTTGTACAGCGGATTCACGGACAGTTCGCCGGAGACTGGCGCATCCTATTTCCTGGAGATGCAAGGACGGACGATGGCGAGTGAAGAAGACGACATGGTGGTTGTGCTAAAAAAATACGAGCGTTCCAGTGGGCAGAGTTCTTCGGAGCGTCCTGTGAACGATTCGGTCCAGGGTGACAGCAGAATGGAAGTCTATTCGGGGCGTTTGATTGGCAACGATCTCGTGGCCCAAAAATTCCCGGGCGGATCACGTCGAGCCAAGTTCCCAAAAGGGATCACCCCTTATTACTTCCATTATCTGGAAGGACTTCCTACGTTTCCGCTCTTTGGTACCGTGACCTTTCCGTTTTTCATGGACCCGGCAGGAAAAGCTTTTGAGAGGATAAAATCGGAACGAACTACCCCAACAGCGAACCAACAGCTCATTCGCGAAACAGCGAATGAAGCGGTCGTTCGCATTGAGGTGGAGAAGCCCGTTGGACAAAAACGCAGGATATTTTTCTACTTCGACGCGGAGACCCTGCTGATCGTTGGCGAACGGGTGTCTTTGCTTGAGAACAATTCGTGGAATCCCATTTTCAAAGGCGAGTACACGTACACAAAACACAATGGGTTGCATGTCCCTGAATCGATGAGAGCGGTGTCCTTCAAGACGAGAAATGAAACAAAGATTGTGGAGCGACACACCGAAGTCATGTATGAGTGGAAGGACCTCGATCGCGAGCGGGCGAAGCAGTGGCGCGTTGCAGATCTTTGGAGGATCGAAAATCTGGACCGATTGATTGAAGGCGAGGACATTGCCGAGATTGGCACCGAAGCACCAAACAAAAACTGACCTGGATCCAAGTCCATGTCTCGGGGCTTCCGGCCCAAGCGAATGAAGTCGGCCCCGTCCGGGGCGATGACCGCGAGGCCAGAGTAGAACAGTTGTCTCAACTGTTCCGCCGGGCAGCCCTCAAAGGCCAGGCATCGTCGCAACCAAGTCCACTTCCAACCGTTCGCGTCACGCGACTCGACGACAGCGACGGCCCACGCAAACATTTGGGGACAAATGTTCTACTCTGTTTCCCACGACAGCCCCGTCCGGAGGCAGGATCGCGAAGCCAGAGTAGAACAGTTGTCTCAACTGTTCCGCCGGGCAGCCCTCAAAGGCCAGGCTTCGTCGCCACCCAACAAGGCCCGAAGGGGCGACAGATCCATTGCCGGGGCCGTCAGGCCCCGGAACCATGAACCGCTCAAACAGTTCAGGCCGACGGAGGCCCTCCGTCGGCGACAGGTAACTCAACATTTCCCACGACGGCCCCGTCCGGGGCGACCTTTTGAATTTGCGTCCATGTCTCGGGGCTTCCGCCCCGAGCTAATGAAGTCGGCCCCGTCCGGGGCGAAGAGAGCGAAGCCAGAAACAGCCGAAACGACCAACACTATCCCGCACGAAAAAATAGCAAAATCCGATCAGAGCGAGATCATAAACGCTTTCGCGAAATCACGACAACTCGTTTTTCAGCTTTGCGTCGGCAGCGTTCATCTCGTCCTGCGACTTGAATTCGACCACGATCGTCTTCAGCCGAGAGGTTTCGCCCGCGACGATCGCCACACGGCCCTTGCTGACGCGCAACCATTTCGCAAGGGAAGCGATGACCGCTTTGTTGGCTTTGCCATCTTCCGGCACCGTGTGAACCGATACTTTCAACGCTCCATCGTGCAGCCCACCCACGGATGCCTTCTTGGCTTTCGGAGTGACCCGCACGCGAAACTTCCACGTCAATCCTTCACACTGTCGATCCAGTGAGAGGTTTGATTCACTCATCGGCGACTCATTCCCCTTCTGTCTTCGAGAAACTGGCTGAACGACGTCCGAGGTTGCCATAACGGTGATAGTCGTGCGAGATCGATTGCTCGTTCAAGTACCGCAGGCATTCGATGCGTCCATGATCCACGACCGGTTCATCGATGACTGTGATGAATCGCCGGCCACAAGCTCGACGAATCGATTCCAGGGCGGGAGTCAGCGTTCGCATCCGGCTGACACCGCCGGCATCGACTCGCTCGACCAACTGCTCCACTGACTCTTCAATGGGATCGATCAAACCAGGCAACCAATCCGCGGTCGTTTCCAGCATTTTGAGCTTCGATCGTTCCAGCTCCGATGACAGGGAAAGCGTGAACTGAGTCCCCACACACACCGCCGCAGAGATCGCCACGATTGCATTGACGATGTCGTCACCTGCCTCGATCCGAACGGTCATGCCGTTCACCGATCGATAGCGACGAATGTTATCCTGGCCGACCAACTGAAAGGTATCGTGTTCCAACGCGAAATCCGTCGCATTGGCAATTTCTTGCGACGTGATCGCGCGTTCGATTCGAAACTTCTGAGCATCGCCCAGCATTTCATCGGAGTAGCGACCACGCTCAATCCAATCACGCATGCGGTCCAATTGATCGTGCGATGCATCCACTTCATCCGTGGACGGTTGCCAATCGCTAACGTGCGTGACACGCGAAAGAGCCAGCACGTAGTTGGGACCACCGGCTTTGATACCGGGTCCGTACGCGGAAAGACCGACCCCGCCAAACGGTTGCCGCAACACAATCGCCCCGGTGGTTGGTCGGTTGATGTACAGGTTGCCGGCGGGGATCGATTCTCGCCAAAGCTTGATTTCGCGATCGTCCAAACTCTCCAGACCGCTGGTCAGTCCATAGCCGGTCGAACGCACAATCTCGATGGCTTCTTCCAATCGACCGAATCGCATCACGCCCATCACCGGCCCAAACAACTCGGTCGTGTGAGTGAAGCTGCCGGGTTGCACGTCCCATTTCACGCCGGGTCGGTACAGCGTTGGGTTGCCGTCGATGTGCTCAGACATCACCAACCAAGATTCGCCGCCCTCGAGTTCCTGCAAACCACGTCGCAGTTTGTCCGTCGGCGGATCAACCAGCGGCGTCACGCGGGTGTGCAAATCCCATGCGGAACCGACCGACAAACTTCGCACCGCATCCGCCAACGTTTCGCGGAATCCGGGATCGTCGAAGACTTCATTCTCGAGCAACAACAGTGACGTGGCACTGCACTTTTGACCGCTGTGACCAAACGCCGAGTGCAGCACGTGCTTGATCGCCAAGTCTCGATCCGCCATCGCGGTCACGATCGTGACATTCTTGCCTCCTGTTTCAGCCAACAAGTGCAGATCCGGTCGCACATCCAACATGCGTTTCGCGGTCGATGTGCCACCGGTCAAGATGACGGTGTCGACGATCGGATTTTTGACCAACCATTCCTCCGCGACTTCGTCGTCACAAATCACAAACTGCAACGCGTCGCGAGGAACTCCCGCATCCCAGAATGCTTGGCACATCACCCAAGCTGGCAACAAGGTTTGCATCGATGGTTTCACGACCACCGGGTTGCCCGCCGCGATCGCCGCTGCGATGCCCCCGCAGGCAATTGCCAAAGGGAAGTTCCAAGGGGTGATCACAGCAACCACGCCGCGTGGTTCACACTGGATCCCAGAGCACTCGTCCCAGGCCTTCATGGTCAGCGGATAGAACTCCAGGAAGTCAATTGCTTCGCTGACTTCCGGATCTGCTTCGGCGACCGTTTTGCCTGCTCCGGCGACCATGCTGCCGATCCAATCCCCGCGTCTTTCGCGAGCCAGTTGGGCGACCGCACGCAGGATCGTGTGGCGTTCTTCGACCGAAAGATCTTTCGCCCAAGTCGACTCACTGGCCGCCTGAACGGCTAGCTCCACCGCGGGCGAAGTCGCCTTTTTGTAACGGCATGTCACGACGCCTGGTCGCGAAACATCGTCGGTGGTGAACCATTCGGGTGAGACTCGATCGTCTCCCTCGAGCGCATCTGCAGCGGGCAAACCAACCAACACTGGCGTCACTCGAGTCGCTTGTTCGTCGCACAATGGCTTCCAACGATCCAAGGTCTCTTGTGCCCATTTCGAGTGGTGAGGCAGCGACCAATCCGTATCGGGTTCGTTGACAAACTGAGTCCAATGATCCGCCGCGGGAGGCTGCAGGGGAGTCCGGTGTCGATTCTGAGTTCGTCGAGGCTGGACCGAGACGGTCTCACAATCCAACAAGGCATCCTTGAATCGACCTGCCAACAGATCAAAGTCCGGTGTATCGGGCTGCAAACGATAGGCGTGACGCAAGAAGTTCTCGGCGCCCGTGTTTTCATCCAAGCGACGAATCAGATACGTGATTGCGTGCAAGAAGTCCGATTTGCGGCAGGCAGGTGCATACAGCAACATCGCCGCATCGCGTTCCGTCAACGCACGACGTTGATGGTTGGCCATGCCCTCCAGCATTTCGAACTGGACGGAATCGGACGCCCCCAAACGCTGCGTCCAAATCTTGGCCAGCGCCACGTCAAACAGGTTGTGGGAGGCCACACCGACGCGAAGATTGCCTGCCGCCGCCGCGGTGAGCAACTCCTTCAACATCCGTTTGAAGTTGGCATCGGTGTCGTGTTTGTTCGTGTACGGAGCCACCTGCCAACCACCGACGGAGGCATGCACGCGTTCCATTTCGAGGTTTGCACCTTTGACCAACCGAATCGTCAGCGGCGCGCCGCCAGCCGCAACTCGTTTGGCCGACCACTCGATCAGGTCTCGCATCACCAAGCAGGAATCCGGCACGTAGGCTTGCAGTGCGATCCCGGCTTGGACCGATTCCAAATCGTCGCGTTCCAAGGTCTCACGCAACACATCCGCGGTCAGATACAGGTCGCTGTACTCTTCCATGTCCAAGTACACGAACTTGTCTTTCGCCTTGGAGCCATCGTCCATGTGATTGGCGTTGCGGTACAGACGCTCCAAGCGATCGGCGACCATCCGGATGGTGTGCTCGCGAGCCAAGGGTGACACTTGGCTATAGAGCGTGGTGAGCTTGACCGAGATGCATCGCACCTCCGGCATCCGCAGCAACTCGTAAAACGACTGCATCCGCTTGCGCGTCTCGTCATCGCCCAACATCGCTTCGCCGAGCAAGTTCACATTCATCGCCACGCCGTGACGCTGGCGCGAGGCCAGGTGCGGAGTCAATAGATCTGGTTCCGCAGGCAGAATCACATTCGCCGTCTCACGTCGCATCTTTTCCTTGACCAGCGGCACAGCCACACCGGGCAGGTATTCGCCAAAGGACTGAAACCCTTTCAGCATGGCTTGCTCGACCGGGCTGAAAAATCGGGGAATCCCCTGCAAATCCAACAGGTGAGTCATCTGGTCCGCCACGCGTGCCGGCGTGTGCGTGCGAAAGGCTTGATCGGTCATCTCAACCAGCGTGGCCTTGTCAGCGTCATGCCCAATCATGCGATCCAGCTCGGATTGCTGGCGACGTTCCTGCGGCGTCTGGAGAGCTCGCGACTCCCGCAAAAGATCGGCGGCCAACTCAATCGCGGCGGCAGCATCTTGAGTGGGGTCGAAACCCTGCAACGTTGACGAGGAAGCTGATTCAGGCTGATTCAAGACACGATCCTTAACAAGAATTTTTCGCGGAAACGAAGATCTAACAAACGAGGCACGCCTAGTGGTCTGTCACGGCTTATCTTTAGGGTAGTGGGCGAGGCCACGAGTCCTGAACTGGCGTCAAATCCAAGGACTCGTGGCCTCGTCCACTACGATTCCCCTAACTTTTAGCTGTGACAGACCACTATCGCCCATTGACGGCTAAACTTTCGCAACTTGCAACCGCCTGTTTTCACAGCGAATTCTCAATGGCATTCCGCCGCGACCCTAAGACGCCTGCAATGACGCCAGATTTGCCGCAACATGTGTTCCATTTACGTGTCCGCTACGACGAATGTGACCCAATGGGATTGGTTCACCATTCAAATTACTTGCGATATTTCGAAATCGGCCGCACGGAATTCCTTCGCTCGGCGGGGGGGCGGTACCGCGAAGTCGAAGAAGCCGGGCTGTATGTCGTGGTCGTCCACATCGATTGTCGCTATCGTGCCTCCGCACGTTATGATGATGAAATTCAGATCGTGACCCGAATCGCGAAGATCACGGCAGCTAAAATCATCCATGAGTATGAAATCCGCCGCGGGGACGAACTGCTCGTGCAAGCGACCGTGACATTGGCGGTGATTGATAAGAACGGTCAATTGCAACGTGTTCCCGAAGCATTGTTGACTTGAAAACCTCTTTGACTCCTTCCCTCTTGGTGCCCTCCCAATGCGTCCTGACCAACCCGCCCGATCGATCAGCAACCGCCGCCAGTTCCTGTGCCGTCTGGGAACGGCATCCGCGGTCGGATACGCCGCCTACTTGGCTCATCAAGTCAGCCCCTCCCCGCTGAGCACCGACGCCAACGGATTGCTGGGGCAGGGCAGGGCACTTTGGGCAGCCGAACCAAACGAGACGGGCTCTTCCACCAGCACCGGCTATCTGAAGCAATCGCTGAAAGCCGGCATGATCCGAGCTGAGAAGTCGGACGCCGCCAACCCTTGGATCGAACGATTCCGAATCGCCAAAGAAGCGGGATTCGAAGGCGTGGAACCCAACACCTCACCCGGCATGGACGTCCAAGCCATGGTCGCCGCCTCCGCGGAAACAGGTTTGACGATCGACGGAACAGTTGGCGGATATCACTGGGGCACAACGCACACCAGCCCGGAAGCTGCGACTCGCAAGAAGGCTCAGCAGTTGCTCGAGGAATCGCTGCAACAAACCGCCGACTTGGGAGCGAACACCTTCTTGATCGTTCCTGGCCACGGCAAAGACGGCACGGCTGAAGAAGTTCGCCAGCGCGCCTTCGAAGCCCTCGATCGCGCCGTCCCGCTCGCTGAGAAACTGGGCGTCAAAATCCTGATCGAAAACGTCTGGAACCATTTCTTGTACGACCACGGGGGAGACGAAAACCAATCGGCTCAGCCTTTGGCGGAGTTCATCGACTCCTTCGACACACCCTGGATCGGTGTCCAATTCGACCTGGGGAATCACTGGAAGTACGGTGACGTGGCCGAGTGGGTGACGACGCTGGGACACCGGATCGGCAAACTGGACATCAAAGGGTTCTCCCGTGAACAAGGTCGCTTCACCGACGTCACCGAGGGCGACATCGACTGGGCCAGCGTCCGCAAGGCACTCGCGGGAATCAATTTCCAAGGCTGGGTGGCCGCCGAAGTCGGTGGCGGTGACGCCGAACGGCTGAAGAAGATCCACGGCCAAATTGAATCGGCACTGCACTGCACCAAATCGCTGGCGCAAATCAAGGCAGAGACCGCGTGACAGCGTCGCAGCCAGAGGATCGAACCGACCAAGTTTCTGAAACGTCTTCCGCGGAGGCAGCCCCCGCGGAAACAGAACACGTCAGCGTGATGCCCAACGAGATCGTGCAGTGGGTTCGAGAAATCAACCCCACGACGGTCATCGATGGCACCTACGGTGGCGGTGGGCACACACGTTTGCTTGCCGAGGTGTTGGCGGATGCAGAAACCGCGTCCGGCACACCACGTGTGATTGCGATCGATCGCGATCCCGCGGTGGTTCGTCGTGATGAACAGAAGGCTTGGATCCAAGACGATCCACGAATCGAATTGTTTCTTGGCAGCTACGAGAACTCGCCCAAAGCACTCGACGCCTTGGACCTCCCCCATGCAGATGCTTTGGTGCTGGACCTGGGTTTGTCCAGTGATCAACTGGCCGACCGAAACCGAGGGTTCACCTTCACGATCGAGGACGCGGAACTGGACCTGCGGTTCGATCCTGAAAACGGAGTCCCGGCTTATCGTTGGCTTCAACAACACAGCGAAAAAGAAATCGCCGACGCGATCTATCAATTTGGCGAAGAACGATTCAGTCGCCGCATCGCCAAACAGATCGTCTTGCGAGCCCGCGAGCGGAACCCGGTCACCAAAGTGGGCGAGCTGGTGGAGATCTGCCGTCGCTGTGTGCCTCGTTCACGCAACCACGATATCCATCCTGCCACGCGTACGTTTCAGGCTCTGCGGATCGCAGTCAATGACGAGCTTGGCGGTTTGACGCGAACCTTGCAGTCGGCACCTGACTGGATCGCCCCCGGTGGACGAGCCGTCATCATCAGCTTTCATTCGCTGGAAGACCGAATCGTCAAGAACGCGTTCCGAGAGGACGACCGCTGGGAAATCCTGACGCGAAAACCGCTGCGTCCCACCGACGAAGAGGTCCAAGCCAACCCTCGCAGCCGCAGCGCCAAACTCCGCGTCGCCCAGCGGGTGTAGCTTTCGCAGAATCACGGAGGTATCCAGGCGGCGTTTTTCGTTCGAGGTCTCGCCGCGAAAGGTTCGGTGTTGTGAAACGCATTCGTTCGCACAAGTTTTCATCCCGGTAGGGATGCCAATCGCAAACATTTCGCAGCCCAGGCCCGGCCGTTGAGGGCTGCCCGACGGAACAGTTGAGGACAACTGCTCTACTCTGAGGCTCGGCCTCTGTTCGCTTCGCTCATGCACCTGAGCCGCGTCACTCGCCGCGAGAAACGAGCCAGCCTTCTGGTGGCGGTGGCAGATCAAACGCGTTGTGATAATCACGCTGACGCAGTTCGATCCAAACCAATGTCTCTTCCGCGAGCGATTTGTTCGCCGGTGAAAAAGCCGACCGACGGACCGCTTCGGAAATGCGCTCCTTGGCCGTCGTGAAGTCTTGCCGGGCTGCCGCTGCGATCGACGTGTTGATCAGTGCCGCTGGGTTTCGGGGATGAGATTCCAACACTTGGTTCCAAACCTGTTCCGCCATCGGCCAATTGCCCGATCGAGCCAGTTCATTGCCGCGCCGAATCGCTCGGCTACCAGGCAACATGCGTGGGGAGGCCAACGCGACCTGTTGACGAACAACGCTGGCGGCCAACAATCGCTTGGTCTCTAGGATTGCTGCACGACGGGTCCGCTCCGCCACATCAGGAACATTCATCAGTTGCGGGTAGCGTTGTGAAATCAACGCTTCGTCCACCGTGATTGGCATCCCGGCGGATTTCGTGCCGGGCTGCAAACCGGTCAACCGCCAAGAAAGGCTGACTTTGTCTTCGCGTTCTTCGTGCCCGGTCGCTTGCAAAATCTCGCCATGCAACAAGTATTGCAGTCCCTGGCGTCGAGCGGCGGAACTGACCGCCATGTCACTCGGTTCTTCCTCGAACCCCGAGACCAGCCGAATGGTTGCCACCCCCTCCAATTGATCCGCTGCGATCAATTGCCAACGAGAAGGCGGATCCGACAACAGAGCCTCTTCAATTGGTTCGGCCCATTCATCCGGTCCCGAGATGCCCATGAAAGCGACTTGTGTGGGCTCCACCGACAATTCCGGAGGACGCCAAACATGGACGGGAGCCACGGTTTTGCAACCCACCAGTAAACACCAAGCAGCGCATACCCCCAGCCACGCACCTCGAGACACCCAAGGTGAGGGCCAACGTCGCTCGATGGGAATCGCCGAGCCTAGCATGCGGAAAATGGGGTTCCTTCCAATTGGAGAGCCGGATCCAGGCAGAAAGGGATCCGATCTGGACGGTAGCCAAACAGAACGCTTCGCAGCAAGTTATCTTGTGTGAACTAGACTAAGAATCTGTCCGTGAAACTCGTTCTCGCCCCGCGTTGATTTTTGTATGGCTTCGTTGTTCGTCATTCGAGGACGTGACCAGGGAAAACACTTCCAGCTCGCTTCAACCGTCACCCGACTGGGACGGGAATCCAGCAACAATGTGCAGTTGCTCGATAACGAGGCCTCACGCAGTCACGCCGAGATTCGCGGCGATGGAACCGGCCGTCGCTACGAACTGGTCGATTTGGGCAGCAGCAACGGAACGCTGGTCAACAATCGCAAAATCACTCGGCACGTTTTGACCAGCGGCGATCGGATTGAGATCGGCTCCACGCTGCTGATCTTCACCGGAACCGGCAACGTGTCCGCCCTCGATGCGGCTCACGGCGTCGACATCGTTCGCCAAGTCCGGGGGGGCGACGCCAGCAACATTGTTTCGTCGCTGTCTCGAGAAGGAGTCGTCTCGCCGTACTCACCGGAGGGAGCCTCCTCGGGCGCTGTCCCCACCCCCAAGCCAACGTCCGCGCCCACGACCCTTCCGCCGCCGATCCCGCCGCCAGTCGAAACGGGGGCGGATCCAGCTCGCAGTGCGGGAAAGAATCCCTCGGTCGTCACTCCCGAACGAACCGGGCAATTCCATGGGCCACCCGTCATCGGCCGACTCGATGCCGACCGATCGCTCGAAGTGATGTACTTAACCGCCATCGCTGTGGGACGGACCGATGACCTGGACGAAGTTCTGGATCGAGTCTTGAAACTGGTCTTCGACTGGGTCGAGGCTGATCGTGGATGCATCATGCTTCGCGACCCTGAAACCAAGCGACTGACTCCGGCTGCCAGGTGCGACCGAGACTCGGCGAGCGATGGCCCCCAACCCAAATCGACGTCCAAATCCCACGACCGAATTCAGATCAGCCATACGATTTTGGATTACGTGCTGCAACACAAACAGGGCGTTCGCACCAACGACGCACTGGACGACGAACGATTTGATTCCGCCGCATCGATTGTGCAAGGCGGCGTTCGCGAAGCCCTCTGCGTTCCTCTGCAAGGTCGCTACGAAATCGTTGGCATGTTGTACGTCGACACTTACACCACGCCGGGAGAACTGGTTCGCAAGGGCGGGGCAACTCGCTTCCATGATGAACACCTCCGGTTGATCACCGCGGTCGGACACCAAGCCGCACTCGCGATCGAGGACACGTTCTACTACTCCGCACTCCTGCAAGGCGAACGTCTGGCCGCGATGGGCCAGACGATTGCGACGCTGTCACACCACATCAAGAACATCCTGCAAGGAGTTCGCGGTGGCAGCTACCTGATCGAATCGGGATTGCAGAAGGATGACACCGAAGCCATCCGTCGTGGTTGGTCCATCGTCGATCGCAACCAAGAACGGATCAGCAACCTCGTGCTCGACATGCTGACGTTCTCCAAAGAACGTGACCCGGTGCTGCGAGAGGGCAACCTCAACGAGGTCGTTCATGATGTGGTCGAACTCATGCAGAGCAGGGCAGGGCAGGGCGAAATCGAACTGGTTTCGGAGACGGAAGACACGCTGCCAATTGCAACCTTCGACGGCGAAGCCATCCACCGGGCGGTTCTGAACTTGGTCACCAACGCGATTGACGCGGCCACCAAGAGAGTGCTGGTCAAAACGTTCTACGATGCCGCTGAAGGCTGGATCGTTGACGTTGAAGACGACGGCGAAGGCGTCCCCAAAGAAGACCGCGAACAAATCTTCTCGTTGTTTGAATCCAAGAAAGGTGCTCGCGGAACTGGGTTGGGCTTGCCCGTCAGCGCCAAAATTCTTCGCGAACACGGGGGTTCGTTGACCGTTGACGATTCCCCCAGTGGCGGAGCCCGCTTCCGAATGATCTTGCCCGCCACCGGCACCGACATCAACGAACTTTCGCGAAGCGAAACCCAGGCGTAGGGACCGTTAAGCAGGTACGCAGGTGTCATCGGGTATGTGAGCCGCTGGCGTTAGCCACGGTTTTCACGCACAACCGGGGCGAACGCCCAAACGGCTCACATGGTTGTGCTTGATCACTCCTGCCGACCTGCTTAGAACGGCGTGAAGAGCATCGGCAGTCGCGGAGCACGTTCGAAAAATGAATGGTGGCTGGCGTCTGGGTTTCGCCCCGGATGGGGCCGTCGTGGGAGTTGGGGGCGTCCCTCGCTCACGCGTCGGGTTGTGATGGGTGGTCTTGGCCGACTCTGGTTCAGCAACAATTGATGAGCGAGACATTCCCGCCAGGTTGAGATGCCGTCACTTAGAACTCCAACGAGTCAAAGAACTCCGATGGCTTGTCCAGTTCACTCTCGTTGGATCTTGGCTCGCGTTGGCCGCCGACGAGGTCTCGGATCTCGGAATAGGGCGAGTACATCACCACGACCAAATTTCGATTGTGAACAAAGATTTCGCAGTCCGACCCTTCAATACCGCCCACGCCTGATTGCATGGTCCCCGCCATTCCGTCCACTCCGGACCGGGCAACGGGACGAGAATTCGAGAGACGAATTCTCATGTCTCGCAACAATTCCGCAATCGGAATGCTTGGATCGATTGCCGCCGGCAAATCAGCCACGACCAGCGAATACTGAGATCCAGTTTCCTTTCTTCTTCCGGTGAGCTCATGGACTGTTGTGCCGGGGAACTGCTGCGACTTGTCTCTTCGATCTTCGCCGGCCGGCATGTTGATCGTGTAGCCCTTGTAGCTCACCGATGTCCAACCGCTGTGCCGCGATCCCAAGTACCCGATCGCGAAAATCCCTCCGGCACACAGCACGACGCTCAGCACCCCGAGCCCTACGATCGTGCTGATGATCTTCACGGCAGCGTTCGCCCCTCCACCCCGTTTCTTCGCAGGCTTGGGTGGCTGATATACGGTCACGGGTCCCGAGGGACGAAAGACCGAGCTCGGTGGTGCCGCAGCCGACCGGCCAGAACCCGAGGAGCTGGAACTGGGCAGGCTATCGAACAAGTTCTCGGGAGGAACGCTGATGGGCACAGCCGACGTCGCGGGAGCCCGAACGGTGAGCATCAACTCGCACTTCGGACACTTCACCTTCACCGCTCCCGTCGCGGCAGGAAGTTGCAAGGTCGTCTTGCAGCGAGGACAAACAATGCGATGTCCGGTCATCGAAACTCCCACGCGATTCATCACGCGAAACGTGATGCGACAATCAGTATGGCCCCGACACCAGTCTACCCCAATGCGACCGAGAGAGCTTCTCGCATCACTGGCAGCACTCGCTCTTTGACCTCATCGAGGGTGCCTTCCAAGAACGCACCCGCAGCGGCTTTGTGACCACCGCCTCCGAACTGACGAGCGACCTCGTTGCAATCCACGCTGCATCGACTACGGAAGCTCAGTTTGAAGCCACCTCGCACCTGGCCAACAAAGATGACGGCGGCTTGGGTGCCGCGAATGGCCAAGGTCAAGTTGATCGCGTCTTCGGTGTCGTTGGGTTGCGCGCCGCACAACTCAAAGTCTTCTTTATGGACGGAGGTATACACCAGCGTGCCATCCATCTCGGTGGTTGTTCGAGAAAGAATCAACCCGCGTAGTTTCAATCGCCCGAGCGTGTCACGTTCATAGAGATCGCCGTACACCTCACTGGGGACAACCCCTGCATCCATCAAACGGCCGATCGTTCGGTAGGTGTCCGATGTGACACTGGGGAACCGAAACCATCCGGTGTCCGTCGCGATTGCCGCGAACAACGGAGTCGCCATCGTTCGGGTCAGCGGCACGTTGAGCGCGTCCGCGGCCTGCACCACCAAATGACCGGTCGCTTCGGACTGATAGTCTTTGTACATCCTCGCCCCCAGCTCATCCTCCCCCACGTGATGATCAAGCACCATCTTGTCCGCGCGAGACGCGCGGATGACATCGCCCATGTCACCAAGTTGCGCCCACGCACTGGTGTCGAGGATCATGATGCAATCCGCTTTCACATCCTCGGCTTCGACGGAATCGCCCAGCACTTCGATGTTGCCGGCAGGATCCAGGAACGACAAAGCAGGCGGAGTTCGGTGAGCATTGATGATGCGAACGTCTTTTCCAACCGTTCGCAACACTTCTGCCATCCCCAGCTCACTGCCAAGCGCATCGCAATCGGGTCGAATGTGGCTGACCAAAACAAACGACTGATAGTGTTTGATTTGGTCAACAAACGCTTTCCAGTTGACTCCCACGAGCGGATCTTTCATTCAAGGTTGAGATGGCAGAGATGAAACCGTCTCTCGAACGGTTTGCAAATCAATTTGCAATTGTTGTTTTAAAGCAGAAGCGTCGGCAAACTTCTGCACGCCCCGCACTTGGCTCACCAAAGTCAGCGTTAGCATTTTGCCATAAAGGTCACCATCGTAGTCGAGCAGGTGAGCTTCGATTTTGGTTTCCTGGCGTTCGTCAAAGGTCGGATTGGGACCGATGTGAACCGCCGCAGGATGGCAGGTCCCGTCAACGGTTCCCTCCCATGATGCCAGAGCCGCGTACACGCCGTTTTCTGGAATCAATGTTTCGACGCCGCTCAGGTTCGCGGTGGGGAACCCCAGCGTTCGCCCTCGTTGCTCCCCTGTCGTCACGGTTCCGGTCAAACAGTACCGGCTGCCGAGCATTTGATTGGCCAGCGGAAGATCGCCCGATGCGATGGCCTCACGCACCCGTGAGCTGCTGACCAGGCGTTCGTCGCGAACCGATGGCACCACGATTTCGACGTCGATTTGACGTTCATCCGCCAACTCTTTCAGACGAGTCGTGTTGCCAGCCCGATCGCGTCCGAAGAAGAAATTCGGCCCTTCGATGATCGCTTTGCCCGACAGTTGTTCCACGATCAATCGCTGAAAGAACTCTTCCGCGGTTTGGTTCAAAAATTCGCGAGTTGCCTCGCAGACCAGCAAATGATCGATCCCCAACTCGGACATCAGCTCCGCCCGGCGGGGCAGGGTGGTCAGCTTGGGCGGTGCCCCGTGAGGCCGCAGCACCGACGCGGGGTGCGGGTCCATCACGATCGCGATCGCTTTGCCGCCAACCCGTTCGGCATGTTGTCGAACCCGGTCCAGCAACGCACGGTGCCCCAGGTGCACCCCATCAAAGTTGCCAATGCTGATCGCGCCTCCTTGAAGCGATTGATGCAGGTCGGGGTCGCCCGCGAGGTCGCTCAAGTAAATCAGGGAGGTCATTCAATCGGGGCAGGGCAGGGGAGGAACCAAAAGGAATCAGGCAAGCGTGCTCAGTATGCCTGATTCACCTCGATTTCGTCAGATCCCATCGCGTTCACTCGCGTCCGTCGTCATTTCATCCGCGACGATTGCCAGTGAGTCCAAAACATGCACCGCGGTCATCCCAGCGAGACTGACCCGCGCCGCCGCCTCATCGCCGCTGCGGCCATGAATCCAAACCCCTAGCCTCGCCGCATCGGAACCGCTCAGCCCTTGCCCCAACAGAGATGTCACCACCCCGGTCAACACATCGCCGCACCCAGCGGTCGCCATTCCGGGATTGCCCGTCGTGTTTTGCCAGATGGAACCTGGCTGGCCATCCCTTTTCGAAACGACGTGCGATGGCCCGCCTTTGACGACGATGGTCCATCCCAATCGCCCGGTCAATTTCTCCGCCGCCTTGAGCTGCGCATCGACGTCGTTCGCGGACGCCCCCGTCAACCGTTGCAGTTCACCCGGATGCGGCGTCAAGACGCAAGCTGCATCGTTGCTGCTTCGCTGAAACCGGTCGTCACGCAACCAATCCTGCTCGGCAATGATGTTCAGCGCATCGGCGTCCAAAACCACTGGCAAATCTTTTTTCGCCAGCAAACCTGCGACGATCGTGGCACTCCCAGGTCCCCTTGAGATCCCAGGACCACATCCGACGGCGGCCTGAGCGGGCAAGCGTTCCCGCAAGGATTCCCACGCCGAATCAGCAAACTTCTGACCGTCGTCCGACATCCCATGGGTCATGATCGCGGGATGGAACCCTGCCACGCAGTCCAAAATGCAATCGGGAACCGCTGCGGCGACCAGCCCCGATCCTGTGTGTAGCGCCGCGATGGACGACAACGAGACCGATCCCGCCATGCCGCGCGAACCACCGACCAACAACACCCGACCAAAATTGCCTTTGTGGGCGGACACATCCCGACGTGGAATCCGCAGCGGAGGCGGGTTGGTAGACTGAGTCAAAATGGTTGGCGTCACAACAGATGACATTTCAAGCTCGGGGATTGTCGATCGTGGCAGGCAGATGAAGATCAAGGTATCAATCAGAGAGTCAACAATGCAAACGACGTGCAATGACCGAGCGGTTCAAGGGATCCAAGTTCACGCTGCCGTTTGGGCTGACGTCGCCGTCACCACCGCCAGTTCACTGGACTCGTGATGCCCGCTCGATCGCCACCTCTGTTTGCCATGCCGCCCACCCCGCTTCGCCGAATCCTGCTTGGCCTGGCCGTGTTTCTGACGATCTGCGCCGTCGCGATCATTGCCTACGTGCAAATGGGCTGGACGCTCAGCGACGCGATTTACATGGTCGTGATCACGATCTTTGGTGTCGGCTACAGTGAAGTCAAACCAGTCGACACCCCCGCCTTGAGAACCCTGACCATCGCGATCATCGTTCTGGGATACGGCGCGGCCATCTACACCGTCGGCGGATTCATTCAGTTTTTGGTCGATGGCGAACTCCAAAGTCTCCTTAGGAATCGAAAAATGAGCCAAGGCATTGCCAGTCTTCGAGGGCACACGATCGTGTGCGGCTTCGGACGAATGGGCGTTCGTGTTGCCGAAGAACTTCAACAACTTCACCAGCCGTTTGTGGTGGTCGATGAAAGCACATCGCGAGTCGAACAAGCCCAACAGGCTGGGATGCTGGCCATGGTCGGCAACGCCACGGACGAGGACACGCTGCTGGCCGCCGGCATTCGTCACGCGCGAGGTTTGGCCACGTTGCTGCCCGACGATGCCGCCAACGCGTTCATTTGTGTGACAGCGAGAGATCTCGCCGACACGGTCGAGATCGTTTCGCGAGCCGAAAACCATTCGGCTCAAAAGAAACTGATCCGCTGTGGAGCCAACCATGTTGTGATGGCGGCGACAATCGGTGCCATGCGAGCCACTCAGTTGCTCGTTCGTCCGACAGCCTCCGCCGTGCTCGAATCGTATGGGCTCTCGCACGGGATCAGCGAAGAGCTTTCCGCGATCGGATTGAGCCTGGAAGAACTGGAACTGACCGCCCACTCACCCTTGGTTGGCAAACCGCTGGGTGACATCCAAGTTCGCGGCAACCGAGGTTTTTTGATCGTCGGTGTCAAACGGGACGAAGCTCCGATTCAGATGAATCCCAGCGGCAGCTTGATCTTGAAAGCCAAAGACATCGTGATCGTGGTCGGCCATCAAAACGACATTGCGGAACTGTGCTTGGCTCACAAGGTGCAACGGCACGAGATCCTTTATCGCGGGGTCAAAGCCTGACCGGCGCCAACGATCAGGACGCCTGCTTCGTCACTTTGCTTCGGAAGATTCGTCCGCGGGCGAAGTTTCCGCTTTGGCATTCGCGATTCCACTGGCGATCAAACCGGCCAAGTAGCCGCCTTTGAAGCCCGCGTCGATGTTGACCACCGCCACATTCGCGGCACACGACGTCAGCATTCCCATCAACGGGGTCAGCCCGGCGAAATTGGCTCCGTACCCCGTGCTGGCGGGCACGGCGATGACCGGTGTTGCCACGTGACCTGCCAGTGCGGCGGGCAGGGCACCTTCCATCCCCGCGACCACCACAATGGCAGCTGCGGATCGCAATCGAGGGACCGCGGCCAGCAATCGCTGCGGCCCCGCGACACCGATGTCATCAATCCGTTCGCAGGCAATTCCCATCCAAGCCAAGGTCTCGGCGGCCTCTTCGGCCACGCCTGCATCCGTGCTGCCAGCGGTGACGACAGCGACGTGAGTCGAGTGACCTTCGATGCCAATCGGCTCCAAACTCTCGTCCCCACAGCCGATTCGCAGCGTGTGAGCGGCGGGGTTGTACCGCGTGTTTTCAAACACTCGCCGCAACTGAGCCGCCGCGGTCGCATCAATTCGTGTGATCAAGCACCCTTGGCCGACTGCGATCTGAATTTGCACGATCTGAGTCATCAGATCGGTTGATTTGCCTTCTCCATAAATCACTTCACCAAAACCACAGCGAGCTTGGCGGCCCAAATCCACGGTCGCGCCGGGCAAGGTTTGCATCTCGGCGGAGGCCCCCAGTGAACACGCCTGGATCGATTCCACGGCGGATTCCACGTTGGTTTGCCCCGCTGCGAGGTCCTGCAAAATCTGAAGCAGGGCAGGGGAGGGCGGCTGATTGGAGGGTGGGTTCATAGCGTTCTGCTTGACTTTCCGGCCAGGATCCTTCTGACCGTCCTTGCGTGTTTCGCACCGGACAACTTAAATGCGAGACCTTCAAACATAGCCGATTCCCCCGCATTTGGATGCAGATCTGAGATGAAAAGTTGTGTGCTAGCCTATTCCGGTGGTCTCGATACGTCCGTCATTCTGGGCTGGCTCCAGGACCAAGGCTACGAAGTCCACTGCGTCTACGTGGATCTTGGACAGCCCTGTGAAGACCGCGACGCCATCATGGAGAAGGCTCGCACCTGCGGGGCCAAGTCGTCTCGTTTGGTCGACGTCCGGGAAGAACTGTGCCGTGATTTTGCGTTCCCCGTGTTGGCATGGCAAGCCAAGTACGAGCAAATCTATCTGCTGGGCACCTCGATCGCTCGCCCCCTGATCAGCAAGGTTTGCCTGGAAGTCGCTCGCGAAGTCGGTGCGACCGCCTACGCTCACGGAGCAACCGGCAAGGGCAACGACCAATGCCGTTTCCAACTGGCAGCCGAAGCGCTCGACCCAAACATCGAGATGATCGCCCCTTGGCGAATCAAATCGTTCCGCGACGCCTTCCCAGGCCGCACCGAACTGATCGAGTACTGCGACGTCAAACGAATTCCCGTCAAAGCCTCGACCGCGAAACCGTACAGCAGTGACGAAAACGTCCTGCACATTTCCTATGAAGCCGGCCAACTGGAAGAACTCGACGTCAACGGCGTTGAGCTGGTTGAATTCGGCATGGGCGTTTCGCCACAAGCTGCTCCTGACAAACCAGAAGAAGTCACAATCGGCTTCGAATCCGGTGTGCCAAAGACGCTGAATGGAAACGCCGTCAACGCCTTGGAAATGGTTGAGCAACTCAACGACATTGCGGGCCGCAATGGCGTTGGCCGGATCGACATGGTGGAAAACCGATTCGTCGGCATGAAGAGCCGTGGCGTCTATGAGTCGCCCGGCATGACTGTGTTGTACGATGCGTTGATGTACATCGAACAACTCACCATGGACCGCGACCTGATGCACCTTCGCGACCGCATGGCACCCGAAGTCGCCGAATTGGTTTACTACGGTTTTTGGTACACACCCAAGATGGACGCGTTGCTGTCGTTCATCGAAACGGCGCAGCGTCCCGTGACCGGCGAAGTCACGCTGCAACTCTACAAAGGCAACATCATGGTGTCTTCGCGAACCAGCCCGAACAGCTTGTACGACGAAGAAATCGCGACCATGGAAGGCGGCGGCACGTACAACCAAGACGACGCCGAAGGGTTCTTGCGAATCCAAGGGTTGCCTTCGCGAGTCCAGGGCCGCGTTTCACCACGCAAGTTCTGATTCACTGACCAACCGACTCAAGCGGCCGCGAAAGCCGCTGCCAATCAACGCCGACGGCGAGGTTCATCCCTCGCCGTTTTTCGTTGACCATCGACTCCTGCTGGCGGCGTGTTCGCGTTCCATGACGCCGACAGGCAGGTCAAGCGATCAACGTTCCGCCGATGCCCATTCGTCCAGCACGTCATCTGGCAACGGTTCGCCTCCCGCAGGCGAAATCAACGCTTGAACCGTCAGCGGTGGAGTCGTTTCGGGCAAGAAGTACCCATTGCCTTCCACGGTCACGACGCAAACACCGCCTTCCGTGGCCCCGCCCAGGCCTTTTCCTGAAGGCGGGTTGATCGCGCCGCCAATCGAAGCCACATCCAGATCGTAGGGTTCCATCCACGACTGGGTCATTGATTGCATCTGGCCCTCGACCAGCAAGATTGTCTTGGTGGCTCCATCCGTCGCTTGTCTTGGCCCGAGTGGTCCGGTGCTCGGGAACAGCGTTCCCGAACCGGTCACCAAATGATAGACGGTGCCGGTGCCCCAACCGCTGCTCTCAGGATGCCGGTAGACGGTCGGCGTTTGACTGTAAATCATCGCTTGGTTTTCCCCTTCATTCCAAGCCACCTCTTTGTCGATCTGATTGAACAGAGCGTCTTCATCCAAGTAGGGCAGGATCGTCACTCGCCACGAGTGCAACTTCCGCCCGGCCCCGTCCGTTGTGTACGGGGCAGGGTAGACCCCATGGTCAGTGGCGTACGCATTCAGAGCGGAAGCGATCTTTTCCATGTTCTTGATGCTGCTCAGCCGTTGACGGCCCGTGCGAATTTTCGTGGCCGTCCGACTGCCAACCTGAATCGCAGCGATCAGCCCGGCCCCGATGAGCAACAACGCCAATCCGGCGGCAACAAACCAGATGGCCGACTTTTTTCGCTTCCCAGGCCGATTCGCTTGCGATCGCACTCCAGCGAAATCAGGCATCGTGATTTCACGCCCGCAAACGACGCAGTCGCCCGTGCGTCCGCTGAACTCATCTTCCACCTCAGTTTGCGACTGGCAGTGTGGGCAAGTGAACAGAAACGTCATACGATCCTTTCCAGCAATTCAATGATGCACCGCGTGTGCGTCCAGCCACCAATTTAGACCATCTCGCCACGACCTGGATCACGAACCACCCCATGAAAATTGTTTTGCAGCGGAGTCAACAAGCCAGCGTTTCAGTGGATGGCGAAATTGTCGGACAAATCGAGCGTGGATTGGTGGCCTTGATCGGGATCGGCCACGACGACACCGAGGCCACCGCGTCCGCCTTGGCGGACAAGACCGCTGGCCTGCGAATCTTCTCCGACGAAAGCGGAAAGATGAATCGCAATGTGCTCGACGCCGGTGGCGACGTGCTCGCGATCAGCCAATTCACCTTGCTGGCTGATTGCCGCAAGGGACGCCGCCCCGCATTCACGGACGCCGCGCCTCCCGGCCAAGCCAAAGCTCTCTACGAGCACTACGTCCAAGAACTTCGGAAGACTGGAATGTCTGTCCCCTGTGGAATCTTCGCCGCCGACATGGCCGTTTCACTCACTAACGACGGCCCTGTCACAATCATCCTGGAACTCTGAGGAAGATAACCGGCAGGACTCGTGGCCTCGTCCACTACGAAAGCCTCTCAACGTCGGGGCAGGGCAGTGGGCCAATGGGGGCGAGCCACCTGCTGTCCCATTCCTGGCTGAGTCACGTCCGGCTCAATCGCCCCCGGCTGAGCCTGAGACGGCCATCCAAAGTTCGACGGTGATTCCTGTGGCGAAGTGATGCGGGGCTGCCACTGCGGCGGCTCGCGAGACTCCCAGGGCGCAAACAACGACGGACTGGTGTAGTCCGGATTGATCTCGTCCTGACTGGGAACGGCGTAGCGATCATTGTCCATTCGGACGCGTTGCCGCAACCGATCCAGAATCTCATGGTCCCCCCAGGCCAAGTACATGAACAACCCGAGTTGGCCCCAAACAAAAATGTTGGCGAGCGGGCTGCTTCCGAAAAACTTGAGCGCCGTGCCGAATGACTTCTTCACCCGCATGGATCCCCGGCTGAAATCCAACGCCCAGATTTCGTCCAAAATCAAATGGGTCATGAACCCAACAATCACGGCACTTGACTTGTAGACTCGAATCGCTTCGCTGGGACAAGGCATCAGCATGTACGCGATCAGCCCCGCGACCAGAGCCGCCGGAATGCTGTGCCACATCCCACGGTGAACGGTGAATTTCCGGAACCCTTCCACCGCGACGAACCGAATCGCGACATACACAATCATGGCCGCCAGCGCCATCGCTTCGTGGGTCAGCCCCATGTCACGCCATCGATCGATCATCAGCATCGGCACGACCGCGGACAGAAACATGGTCGTTTCACGAAGCGGCACGCCTGAGTCGCTGTCCAAATCCGGCAACATCCCCGACACACTGCACAGCCCGCCGGCCAACAGCGCACTCTCCATCGACATCCCTTGATCGACCACGCCCCAATATCCATAGGCGCACCCGACAACGGTGCTCGTCGAGATGTGGGTTTTGAAACCAGCCAATGAAACGCGAACAGATTGAGAGACAACGGGCAGGGAAGGGCGGTCCGAACAAATTTCGAGCACGACCGCCCACCACGCCGCGAGGGCGGAGCAGGGCGGTGGCGCACCGAGAACCATTGCCGTTACCAAATCCGAGCTCCCGCCCGCCACCGGAAAAATTCGCCACGCCAACCGAGCCTCCGATCTCGGCGATCGCTCCGAAAACCACCGCCAAAAAAATTGCTGTTCGCCCTGCCCCTTCGCTTTTGCTACAAGCGTCAAAACGGTTCGGATCCGTTGCAGCGATGAAAGTGCGCTCATGCAGACTTACGACATTCTGATGACAATCATCTTGGTCGGCGCAACCCTCTTGGGCGCGATCCGTGGATTTGCATGGCAACTCGCCTCAATCGCTTCCATCGTTGTCAGCTACGCCGTCGCGTATCACTATCGCGAACCGTTCAGCCAGAACATTCATGCAGCGGCGCCGTGGAATCAATTCCTGGCAATGTTCATCCTGTTCGTCGGAACCTCTTTCGTGATCTGGGTCGCACTGCGGATGGTCAGCGGAATGATCGACCGAATGCGTCTGAAAGAATTTGACCGTCAAGTCGGAGCCCTGTTTGGACTCGCCAAAGGAGCCCTGCTGTGCACGATCATCACGCTCTTCGCGGTCACGCTGTTTGGTGAACGAATTCAACACGCAATTGTCGCCAGCGAGAGCGGCCGACTGATCGCCCGCGTGCTCGCCGAGTCCAACTCGATCATGCCGCCGGAACTGCGGAGCGTCGTCCAACCGTACCTGGAACAATTTGGGGAGGAGCAACTCGGCGACCAACCGGATTCAGCCGAACCTTGGCTCTCGCAATCCCAGACGCCAGCGAACATCAATCCGAATGTCGACCCAAATTGGCTCCAGCCGAACGCTCAACCAGCGAACCACTTCCGACCACAAAACGGCTTCCAACAAGCCCAGCAAAATGCGACTCCCAATGGCCTGAGATCGCAGTCATCATTTGGCGGTTTCGGTGGCACAACCACACCGGCCATCGACTCGGCCGCGGGCCCGCAACAGCAGGCTCCGACATGGCGGCAATCCGCAACGCCGCAGTGGCAAACGCCGCGTCGTTGATCGCCCGAAGTGACGACCGACCGGCCAGCGAAAGCGATCGCGATCAAGCAACCGCGACGATCGCGAATGCTCGGGGCGGGGCATGCCCGAGATCGCCGGGGCCCCAGCCATCTCCAACGTCACGAAACCAAACCCCAGATGCAGAAAACGCCTGAAACACGGGTTTTACACACCTCGAATACAACATAAGGGGCATTATCGGACGTTGCGGGGCGGTCGAAATCCACCCTGATTCCCCGTGCCGATCACATCTGCGTCCGCCCGTCCCAGCCAACATCCCGTCACCGAGACGTTCGCTCGGCGACCGAAACTTCCGCTCGCGTCGGCCTCAGTTCTCTTCCAAGAAGACGCCGAGCCGACGGAACTTTTCGTAGCGTTGCTGGAGCATCTGATCGACCGGCATCGCTTCCAATTCAGACAACTGACGCGACAGATAAGTCTTCATCCGAGTCGCCATTTGATGGTGGTCACGATGAGCGCCACCGAGCGGTTCTTCGAGCACATCATCGACGACGCCCAAACGCAACAAATGGTCGCTCGTGAACCGCAGCGCCGCGGCCGCTTTGGGTGCGTGTTCGTGACTCTTCCACAGAATCCCGGCACAGCCTTCCGGGCTGATGACGCTGTAGTAAGCGTGCTGCAAAACCGCGACTCGATCGCCGACGCCGATTCCGAGAGCACCACCGGATCCACCTTCGCCGATCACGACGCAGATCACCGGGGTCTTCAGGTCGCTCATCATGAACATGCTCTCTGCGATCACTTGAGCCTGGCCGCGTTCCTCGGCACCGATCCCTGGATAGGCTCCGGGCGTGTCAATAAAACAAATGACCGGCAAGCGATATTTCTCGGCCATTTTCATTTTCACCATGGCCTTGCGATAACCTTCCGGATGAGCGCAACCAAAGTGACAAGCCGCACGTTCCTTGTAAGTCCTTCCTTTTTGGTGACCGATCACCATCACCTTGAATCGATCCAACTTCGCGAAACCGGACAGCATCGCGCGGTCGTCGCCAAAGTGTTTGTCACCGTGCAATTCGACAAATTCGTCAAACGCTAAGTTGAGGTAATCACGCGTGTAAGGCCGGTTCTTATGACGAGCCACTTGGACCGTTTGCCACGGATCCAGCGATGAGTACGTCTCTTTCAATTTGGCAACACGAGCCAAACGCAACGATCGAATCGCTGAGTCAATTTCTTCACTGCGATCGGTGTTCCGTTCTAGCGAAGCGATTTGCTCCTCCAGATCCGCGATCTCGTTTTCAAATTCCAATCCGGGTCCGGCCATCGCTCAGTTTTCCTCTTCTTCGTCGCTGGTAGGTTCGGGGCGTTTGATCATGTCCTCAGCGGATTTCATGGAACCGTCTTCGTCGAAGACGGTCACCTCCGGCCGACGAGGACGCTTCCGCCAAACTTCGATGTTGCGGAAGACTTTCAAGAACTCCCACACCGATTCCGGCCGGGCGTCGGGCGACTTCGCCATCATGCTTTTGACCAAGTCCGCAAAGTCCTTGGTCACGTTGTCGTTGTAGACAATCGGGCTGGGGATCGAAGCGGACAGGTGCTTCGACAACAAATCGTTGGGAGTCTGCCCGGTGTAAGGCGGCTTGCCTGTGCAGGCTTCGAAGAGCACACATCCAAACGAATAGATGTCGCTGCGTTCGTCACACAACTTCCCGCGAATTTGTTCGGGAGGCATGTAACTGCGTGTGCCTTGGATGTTCTTGGCCTTGTAGAACATCTTGCTCAAACCGGTTCGCTTCCGTTCGGTGATCGTGAAGTCAATCAGCTTGGTCTCACCGGTATGCGAAACCAGATAATTGTCTGGTTTGATATCGCGGTGAATCCAGTTCTTCGTGTGCATGTAGTAGAGGCCTTCGGCGGCTTGCTCGATGACTTTGTCGAGCATGTAGGCCAGGGAGTCAGGCCCCTTGCGAAGCGCCTGCTTCATGTTCATTTCACTGAACAATTCCAGCACCAAGAATGGCCGCCCGTTCTCGACGCGGTGATCGATCATTTTGATGATCCGCGGGCTGTTGAGCGTTTTGCCGACGTTGTATTCGTGCTTGAGCGACGCCAGCTCGGCTTTGTCGTTCGACATCGACTGCCGCAAAATCTTGAGCGCGTATCGCTTCTGGTCCCCTTCATCAATCGCTTCCCAAACTTCAGCGGTCGATCCGATGCGGATCAAACGAGCGAGTCGATAAGGGCCTAGAAAGTCGCGTGATTTGGACATCGAGCGGCTGGGGCATTGTCGGAAACGGGACCATCGAGTTGAACGATCAAAACGATTTTGTGGCTTGGCATGATAGTCCAACGGGCCCCACAGCCGAAAGACGTGTGCCGGACACCCCAAGCCCCCCGGGTGGCAGTCGAGATCCCGCCCGGAGCGAAGCCGTCAGCGCATGCGAGGCCAAGAAAATCTGCACCGCCCTGCCCTTCCCCGCCTTTTCACTTCGAATTCAGCGGGCGGCAACCCCCAACAGAAGGCCGATCACTGGGCGGCAAGTGGTCTGCCACGACTTATTCTGAGGGTAGTGGACGAGGCGACGAATCCTGAACTGGCGTCAAATCCAAGGACTCGTCGCCTCGTCCACTACGATCAACCCTCACTTTTAGCTGTGACAGACCGTTCGCAATTCCGAATACAGCTCGCGAATTCGGCGGGTCATCGTTTCGTGCCGGAAGACATCGGTGAATCGAGCCTGGCCCTCCCGCCCCATCCGCTGACGAAGTTCGGCGTCGCCAACCAAGCGGATCATCCGATCCGCCAAGTCATCGACCTGCCCTGCCCCAACCAGATATCCCGTTTGGTCGTCGATCACGACTTCACGAGCCCCGTCGATGTCGTAGCTGATTGCCGGACGCCCGGCGATCAGGGCCTGCGGAAGAGCTCGTGCCAAACCTTCTCGGTAAGAAGCGTGAACCAAGATGTCCATCGCACCGATCATGGCGGGCACCTCCGAAGGAGGCACCAAACCGGTGAAAATGAAGTGCTCTTTCAATCCCAGTGACTCAATCTGCTGTTCGAGTTCAGCACGCAGGATGCCGTCTCCGACCAGCAGAAACCGCACGTTGGGATAGCGGTCCGCGACGCGTTTGGCGGCGGAAATCAGATCGACGTGGCCTTTCAGATGAAACAGGCGAGCGATCTTGCCCACCACCACATGTTCCGCTCCCAAACCATACTTCTGTCGCACCGTTTCTCGATGATCCACCGCGTGAACGAACGGGTCGACATTCATGCCACTGTGAATCGTCACAAATTTCTGGCGTGGAGCGACACCCGCATCCACCATCAAGTCCGTCATCGCATCGGCGACCGAGATCAGTTTGTGACAACGTGATGCGGCCCAGCGTTCACAACCCACGAAGAAATCATGAGCCGGCCTGGACTGGTAATCATGAAAGGGCGCGCCATGGACCGTGTGAACGACCACCGGGCGTTTGCCAGTGGACCTTCGCTTCAGGCCCCATCCCACATGCCTGCCAAGCAAGCCGCCTTTGGCACTGTGTGTGTGAACGACATCGGGATCAAACGCCAACAACGTTCGCCGCAAATCACGAGCGGCACGCCAATCGTTGACAGGATGAATCGCACGCCGCAAGGAATCGAGCAGCTCGATTGGCAGCCCGTCCAGTTCAAACCGCCCTGCCCTGCCCTCTGCATCAACCCCAGGCCGGTCAACCCCAGGCCGGTCAACACCAGACCGGTCAACGGCGACCGCACCAGAGCGAACGCGAGCGGCCAACAAGTCACCTTCAGGACCAACGGCGGGCCCCGTCACGAGCAAGACCTCGTCCCCATGAAGGTGAACGAGGTCCTGGCAGTTGTGCAGCGTGTTCTCTTGCGCACCGCCAATGATCATTCGGGTGATCACATGAGCGATACGCATGAAAGGTTTTAAGCCCCGAACTCAAGGCGACGAACGCCGAGTTGCTGTTGCAAACGATTGACGATGGCAGTGTGCATTTGGCTGACGCGAGATTCCGACAGGTCCAAGGTGGCCCCGATCTCTTTCATCGTCAGTTCTTCGTAGTAGTACAGGATGATGATCAGACGTTCGTTGCGATTCAACCCTTTGGTGACCAAACGCATCAGATCGTTTTTCTGAACGCGGCGGGTGGGATCTTCGCCCTTCTTGTCTTCCAAGATGTCAATTTCACGGACGTCTTTGTAGCTGTCCGTTTCGTACCACTTCTTGTTCAGCGAGACGACGCCGACGGCGTTGGCTTCGCTTTGCATCTTTTCCACTTCCTTGATGTCGATCTCCATGTGAGCCGACAACTCTTGGACGGTCGGTGCACGACCGAAACGAGCTTCCAAGGTCTTGGTGGCGGTGGCCAACTTGCTCGCTTTGCTGCGAACCAAGCGTGGCACCCAGTCCATTTTGCGAAGTTCGTCGAGCATCGCTCCACGAATCCGCGGCACGCAGAACGTCTCGAACTTCACACCGCGTTCGGTGTCGTAAGCATCGATGGCGTCCATCAAGCCGAACATGCCGGCGCTGATCAAGTCATCCAGCTCCACACCATCAGGCAATCGCTGCCAGATGCGTTCGCCGTTGTAGCGAACCAGTTGCATGTAGCGTTCGACCAACTGGTTCCGCAGCGGCTCATAGTCCGGCGAATCTTTGGTGGTGGATTTGAAAGAAGTCCATACCTTCAAGATCGGGTCGTCTGCAGTTGCGGTAGCCGGCATCGAATCCTCCGTGATGATCACTGATTGCTAACTTCGTCTGCCCAGCGAAAATTCGCTGCGTGTCGGTCACTAGCAATGAAATAAGTCTTGGTGTGTTTGAACGTGCGAGTCAATCAGCATCCGTGCCGTCAACGGTTCGCAGTCAATTGTCTTGGTCGTCGGCCTCTTCCAATGCTGATTTCTCAACACCTTCCTGAAACCACTTCACTCGCTTGCGATATAAGTCTTCCACTCCATCTCGAATCAACTGATCCGCGATGGCACCTGCCAAACCTCCGATGCCCATGAAAACGATCAAAGTTCCGATCGCTTCCGTTGCAACGTCTTCCGCCATCTCTCCCTGCCAAATCCCGCGAAGGACAACCAGTCCCATTGCGAATGAACCAAGCGAAAGAGCCAATGATCGGATCACGTCAGGGTCCAAACCATGGAGGCAGGCCACAAAATAAAAACAGGTCGATTTCTTCTATCCCAAACTCGTTAAACGGACACTTCAAAAAAAGTCTCAAGTGACTTTCGTCGATCGCGTGCCGTCACAGTTCAGAGTATCGGCCAACTTCTCATTCTTACTTCAGTCAAAATTCTTAAAATCAGGCCGCCTCGCCATAGGGCAAGGATTCGTACCCGTCCATTGTCTCAAAACCCATCTCCCCCAATCCAGCGGTAGGCATCTGTGGCAATAACTGTGCCACCAAGCCAGAGGCATCTGCCACGGCGATGTCATCCGGAACCTGCTGACCGTTGGTCAAATAGCTCAGTGGCGGCGCGACGCCACGATCACGCCCCGTCAATGCAGCTAACACAGCGGCAGTGCAAGGTGTCTCGTCCAGTTTCGTCAGCGTGACCGCGTTGGCTCGCACCGGGGCGAAACCTTCCAAACTCGTTCGGATGCTTTCACCCGAACTGGTCGCACTGAGAACCAAGTGTGTTTCGTCAGGGTGCGCCGCTCGCAAGAACTCGGAGAGCTGTTCGATCCGGGCGTCACTGCGGGGACTGCGTCCAGCCGTGTCGATCAAGACCAGGTCCACATCCCCCAACGCACTGAGCGCCGTTTCCATCTGTTCGGGTTTTTCAACGACCTGCATCGGCAGGTCCATGATCTCGGCGTAAGCCTTGAGTTGCTGGACCGCCGCGATTCGGTACGTGTCGATGGTCAGCAATCCCACGCGTCGGCGAGCTTCAATCCGAAACCCGGCCGCCAACTTGGCAACCGTCGTCGTCTTGCCAACGCCCGTCGGGCCGACCAACGCGACAATGTGCCGGTCACCGGGCTGAGTTCGAATCGGACCGCAAAGGTTCAACTCCCTCGCGACAGCGCGTTGCAAATGCTCCATCCAACGCTGGTCGTTCTGAACCGCGGACTCCGAATCGGCGATTCCGGCGGCGAAGCTGGACGCCGAAGCCATCCAACGGCGAGCCGTGGACTCCTCCACCCCAGCCTGCAACAACCGCAACGACAAGGAATCGGCCGGAGTCAGCTCCGAGGAGGAATACCCCGAACCATAAAAACCGCCCTGCCCTGCCTCGGATCCAGTCACGGAACCCGAGCGAAGTTGATGGGCTGCGTCAAATTTTTGATAGGTCGCTTCCGCTGGATTTCGACCGCCAGAGCCCCCTGGGATGCCAGTGGGTGAGGCACCGTAACCGGACGACGCTGCCACTGAATTCACAGAGCGAACATCCGCAGGCTGCAACGGCTCCTCCGCATAATTCGCGAGAACAGGATTGCCTGCGTTGTCGTTCATGGCCCCTTCAACAGGACCACCATGCAACCCCGCGGTGACTTCCACGTGAGTCCGGCCAAGCCAGCCCATCCAGCCATTGCGGACCTGCCGCGTATGAAGCACGGAAGCCTCCGGGCCCATTTGATTTCGGATGTCGGCAAGAGCCGCTTGCAGATTCGCTGCTCGAAAAGTTCTGATATGCATCAATCACTCACCACGCCGTGTGACTGGATTTTTGTGTCCTGTGTGATTTCGTTGTACGACAGCACACGAACGCGGGGCATGGAACCAGCAATGATCTGGCGAAGTCCGGGACGAATCCGCGGGCTGACCAAAATCACCGGGGTATGGCCCAGCGTGATTAGTTTCTTAACTGCTTGGGAGATTTTGTCGCAAGTCGAGTCCACCGCTTGTGGGCTCATCCGGACAAAAAGTCCTCGCTCGGTATGTTCGATTCCCGCCGCAATGCGATCTTCCATGGCCGGATCCAGGGCCACCACGTGCAGCTGGCCCATGTCATCCCGGTAGCGTGTGCTGATCGTGCGCGCCAAACGATGACGGACGTATTCGCTCAGCCAAATCGGATCCTTCGTTCGCCCTGCGTGATCGCCCAGCGTTTCCAAGATGATCGCCAATTGTCGAATCGGCACATCTTCGCGAAGCAGTGTTTGCAGGACCTGCTGAACGTCACTGATCTTCAACATCCCTGGGATCAGTTCGTCGACCACGGCCGGTGCAGCTGTCTTCAGTTCGTCGATCAAATGCTTCGTTGCGTCTCGATTCAACAATTCGTCCGCATGACGGCGCGCCAGCTCTTGCAAGTGAGTGGCCAAAACCGCCCCCGGTTCCACGGTCGTGTAGCCATAGATCGCGGCTTGTTCGCGACGGATCGGATCGATCCAAACGGCCGGTTCACCGAAGGTTGGATCCTTGGTCGGTTCACCATCGATGACGCCCGTGGTGTGGCCGCTGTCGATGGCCAACAAACGATCCGGCAACACGCGTTGTTTGGTCAGTGGGTTCCCAGCAATCCGAATCTCGTATTCGTAGTCATGCAAATTCATGTCGTCACGAATCCGGACCTTGGGAAGCACGACGCCAATGTCGCCTGCGATCGAGTGACGAACCCCCGTGATTCGCTGCATTAAATCGCCGCCACGGTTGGGATCCGCCAACGACAACAACCCCAAGCCAATCGCCAACTCCATCGGGTCGACGTTCAAGTAGTCTTCGACTCGTTTCTCAGCCGGTGCAGAAGCAGCGGCTTGCTCCGCCTCTTCAGCATCCAACTCGTCTCGTTCGTTTTGTTTGTTCTGGCGATTCATCACGACGGCCAACCCGATGCAACTTGCTCCCAAGGTTGCCATCGGAATCGCGGGCAAGTTGGTCAGGATCAACATCGATAGAAAGCCACCGGCGACCGCCAGTGCCTTTGGATTGCTGAACAACTGCTGCAAAAACTGCTCAGGCAAACTGGCTTTGCGAGCACTCCGCGTGACCAACAAACCAGCGGCCAGCGAGATCAGCAGCGCCGGCACCTGGCTGACCAGACCATCACCGATCGTCAGCTTGGTGAACAACTCCGCGGCCTCGGACACGGTCATGCCATATCGCATCACACCGATGTAGAGACCACCCGCCACGTTGACCAGCGTGATCACGATGCCAGCGATGGCATCCCCGCGGACAAACTTACTGGCACCATCCATCGCCCCATAAAAGTCAGCTTGGTTGGCGATTTCTTCGCGGCGACGTTGAGCTTCTTTTTCGTCGATCAAACCCGCGTTCATGTCCGCATCGATCGCCATCTGGCGACCTGGCATCCCATCCAACGCGAATCGGGCGGCGACTTCACTGATTCGAGTCGCACCCTTGGTGATCACGATGAACTGAATCAACACGATGATCACAAAGATAATGATCCCGATTTCAATCCGGTCCCCAGCGACAAACTCGCCAAAGCCCTGGATCACCCCGCCGGCGGCACCCCCGCTGCCGGATTCGGTGCTGGTCAAAATCAACCGCGTCGTGGCGACGTTGAGCACCAATCGAGCGAGCGTTGTGGCCAGCAGCAACGAGGGGAAAATGCTGAAATCAAGCGGCGTGGTGACGTAAACCGTGGTCAGCAACACAATCACACCAACGGTGATGTTGGTTGCCAGCAACAAGTCCATCAAGAACGGCGGCAATGGCACGAGGATCACCACCAAACACATGATGATGCCAATCGGCAAAACCAAATCTCGGTAGCGCATCAAGAACTGCATCGACGGTCGTTCCTCGGGCCTGAGCGAACTCATTTCATGGCGGCACCATCCCGGTGCCACCCCAGCCCGACGGTATCAGAACTTTTTTTTCGTCGAAAGTGAAGAATTCGGTTCAAGTCAGCCAGTTCCTCAGCCGACAGCGACCGTTCCTAAGCCTTGACCTGCAACCCAGCGAAGGCCTTTTGCAGCCCCAGTTTGCGAATCTCGGCCTGAATCGCTTCCGCGTCGGCGGCTTCCAAGGTCAGCGAGACCTCATCCGCCAACAACTGAGCGAACAGCGACCGCGCGACCGGCAATTGACGCTTCACTTCGGCGGCGGAAACACTTCGCTCGGCCAGTTCGGCAGTTCGCCCGGCAATGACCTCCGACGATTCGCCCGAGTGATCCGTCACCATCCGCAAGACATCATGGACCAAATCATGGGGGGGAACATTGGCTTCCGCGTTCGCAGAGGGGGCGTCCAAGGCAGCGTCCTCGGTCCGGTAGACTCGTGTCCGCTCGCGATGCTGCTCGCGTTCCAGTGCTCGCCAAGTCCGTTGCAGCAATCCGTCTCGCCAGTAGCTCAGCCATTGGCGTGATTCCGTTTTGGCGGATTCCAAATCCAACTCTCGCGGCGATTCGGGAGTCGCTCCTTCGCTGGACTTCTTCGCCTTGGATTCGATTTCCGACGCTCGGGCTTTGGCCGCCGAGCGAAGACCAAGGATCAGAAAATCTCTCAGGCGGCCTTTCGCATGCCCGGAGTATCCGGATTTGACCAAATGCGAAATCAAAATTGCCAGCGCCCGATCCGCATCGGACTCGCTGCCCAGCACATCGGTCAACAACCGCCGCATCGGTGGAAGGTAACGAAGCACAAACCCCGCCGCACTGCCCGCCCCCGTCCATGTTTGCCGAGATCGACTGAGCCGAACTTCTGACGAGGCACTCAACGCCGACGAACCGATCGAAGACGACGCCATATCGCCCGAATTGGCGGGGTTGGATTGCCCTTCACGTGACGACAATTCAGCGTCGGGCGAAGAACTGGGGTTGGAAACGGCCGGAGGATTCATCCCCGTATTCTAACTCAGTCGTGTCATCAAGTTGAAACGAACCTGCTCAAAACACCCCTCGTTCTCGCCCAATTCGGTTTCCTTCGGCAACCGCCGGCCTCAGAAACCAGGCTCGCTTGCCTCTGTTTTCCAGCGAACCGCCAATCCGGGTGCCAGTTCGGGCGATCGGTCTCGGGAATGAAAACGCGTGGGATCGTCCAACCAGCCTTCCTGCGACAACACCAAGGTCACGACTCCCGGCGACGAACGCAGAAAATCATCCAACGCCTTGGAAATGAAACGAATGCCGTCCGGTTGGTCCTTCAATCCTTCCCCCGAATTATTGAATTCCAGTTCCCCCAGCGGCACCAAACCCTCCATGCCCTCGCCCACTGGGCTGGTCTCAAACGTCAGGTGGCCTTCGCCGGATTCTTTCCAATCCAACGCTCCCGTCCCGTCTGGCGTCGGCAAATCCGACGGCCAACCGTGAACGGTGATTCGCCCCGCACCGGGGTGTGAATCGGGAGCCATGCTCAACAACAACGCCGAACGATCGATCCGCTCCAGCACGGAATTCACGGAATCGGATTCCATTCCTGAAGGCGGATCCAATTGCGAAAGGTCAAACCTCAGGAACGAGATCGCCCACACGTTGCCTTGTTCTTCGCCGGCACGATGCACGACCAGAGCGGGTTGTTTGCCAAAGTCCTCGGTGCTGCCGCGACTCACAAACGTGTCCGCTCCCTTTCCTGCTCGTGTGCGAATCGTGCCGAAACCCAACAGGTCTCCTGATCGCAAGTTCTCGATGACTTCGAATTGGGATGCGATCGAATTGACACTGGCACCCGCAGGCGATTGCAATTCAAAGATCACGTCAAATCGTTCCTGCGCCATGTTGGTGGTCAAAAACTGAATCTCGATCGACTGCGTCTCGCCAGGTGCCGGCAACTGCCTTGGCGAGAACGATCGCGGGAACGCGGGAGCTTTGCGTTTGAGCTGGCCTTCCTGTTGCAGATAGGTCGTGATGCGTGCGACCTGGCCGGCTTGCGAATACCGGACTCGCGGATCGGTCTCGGGCGACGCTGCCTGGTTGGTCAATTGAAGCCGGAACCGAGCCATCTGCCCCACCGGAACTTCGGGGTCGGAAATCACCTTGCCGGTCAGCTTCAATGCTCCCAATCCAGCGGCCAGCACAGCAGGAGCCTTCTCCGCAACCGACGCCACAGCCGTTTGTTTCTCCGGCGCGGCATCGCGAAGCGCCCACCACACACCACCGCCGATCAACGCGACGGCAGCCAGACCGCCAACCATGAGCAGCGACTTCGAGTTGCCGCCAACGGACTTGACCGCGGCATTCGAATTCGAATCGCCGGAGTCAGACACTCCACTGGATGCCCCGGCACCAGGGTCGATTTGAATTGCCAATTCGGCCCGTTGAGCGTTTTGCATCTCGTCGGAAACGGACCGCAATGCTTTGCGAAAATGTCCCGCGGTCTCGTATCGCTGCCCGGGTTCCTTGGACAACAACCTCATGATCAGCCGCTCAAGCGGTTCGGGCACTTCGACCGGAACACCGTCACGCTGTCGCTGCGATAGCGGCAACGGTTCGCGGCACAGAATATTGACGAGCTGGGTCGGGGTGTTGGGCGCCAACAACGGCACTTTGCCAGCAAACATTTCATACATCACCACGCCGAGTGAGTAGAGGTCGGTGCGTTCGTCGACCGTTTCATTGCGTGCCTGTTCAGGCGACAAGTACCCCGGCGTCCCAACAACGCTGTCGCCTTTGGCCAACCCTTGCACCGCCGATCCGCCGACCGCCAATCCGAAATCCAGAATTTTGACCCGTTCGCTGGGTGACTGAATCCACAAATTCGCGGGTTTGATATCCCGGTGAATGATCCCTCGGTCATGAGCCGCTTCCAGCCCCAAGGCGACTTGATCGGCGATCGAGATGATCTCTTCCGATGTGAATCGACGACCGGATTGCAGCAGCTGTTCCAGCGTTGCTCCCTGCAGCAATTCCATTGCCAAGAACGGCGTGCCATTGCGTTGACCGACTTCGAACAGCGTCGCCACATTGTCGTGGTGAACGGCGGCCATCGAGCGGGCTTCTTCGACGATCCGCTTGCGACTGTTCGGCGATTTCGCGAACCGCTGGTTCATCACCTTGAGCGCCACGGTGCGTTGCAACCGCGTGTCCTGGGCGCGATAGACGTGCCCCATGCCGCCGCTGCCCAACAACTCAATCACCCGGTAAGGGCCCAGTCGGCCCAATTCGTCCCCGGATTCTGGCGGATCCAGAAACTCGGGCAGGGAATCGGGTTCGGACGAGGAATCAGTCATGACATGCCGAGTTGCGGTGGAAATCCGATGAATCCCACTCGCCCCGGAGCGTTTTGCCGACCCAAATGTCGACTCGCCCACCCCGCCGAGCAGAATCCGACCTTGCAGGGTAAACACTGGCACATCGTGCAACAACTCTCCCCGCAGAAATCTGTCCCCATGGAATCCATGCCGGGTCTTGATACGATTGGCCGCTGAATACCGCCCTGCCCTGCTCCGAACATCTATTCGCCTTCTACCCGCGACGAGCCCGTGTCACGAACCGCTATCCAAGATTTGACCGACGGAATGACGTTGGCCCAGCCGTTCCAAGCCGCCGACAAACAACTGCGAGTCAATCGCCAGGGCGGCAAATACATCTTGCTGAAATTGTCGGATCGATCCGGCACGATCGTCGGGATGATGTGGAACGCTGACGAAACCACCTTTGATACGTTCGATCGTGGCGACTACATCCATTGCAGCGGCCGAACACAGGTCCACAACGGTTCCCTGCAAGTGATCCTCGCCGAGATCCAACGCATGGACCCAGCGGAAGTCGACCAGAGTGACTTTGACCGCTTCGACGCCAACCAAGCGGACAGCAATTTCGATCGCCTGCGAGAATTGCTGGCGACGATCTCGCAACCCGCTCTGCACGCCTTGGCTCAGTCCTACCTGAACGACGATTCGTTTGTTCAATCGTTTCGCCAGGCCGCGGCGGCGGTTTCCAACCATCACGCTTATCCTGGCGGACTGCTCGAACACACCGTCAACATGATGGAACTCGTCCGCCTGATTTCCCCGCGTTACGCCAAGGTCGACACCGACCTGTTGCTGATGGGCGCCTTCCTGCACGACCTAGGGAAGATCGATGAACTGCGTGCCAGCGGCGAGATCAGCTACACCGACCGTGGCCAATTGGTTGGGCACATCGTCATCGGCGTTCAGCGTCTGGGCGAAAAAATTGCCGAAACCGAAACCGCCACCGGCCAGAAGTTTTCCACCGGTCTGCGACACCAGTTGGAACACTTGGTCGTTAGCCACCACGGCGTGCTGGAATACGGCAGCCCCAAAATCCCAGTCACACTGGAAGCCGTCGCCCTGCACCACATCGACAACCTCGATGCCAAGCTGGCCTCGTATTCCTCAATCATCGATTCTGACATCGCCGCTGACGGGAACTGGACGAACTACACCCCCTCGATCGGACGCAAACTTTGGAAGGGCGACTCATGAACTCAATCTCGCAACCCAAAGACGAATCCGCCCAAGCGAATGCGGGACGTGCCGTGGTGCTGCTGTCCGGTGGACTGGATAGCGCCACCTGCGTCGCCATTGCTCGCGACCAAGGATTCGAAGTCCACGCGATCAGTTTCCGGTACGGCCAACGTCATGATGGCGAACTGGACCGCGCCGCCAAGCAAGCCAGTTTGATGAGCGTCGCGTCTCACCGCGTGATCGACATCGACTTGGCTCAACTTGGTGGATCCGCCCTGGTGGACTCGTCCATTGCCGTCCCCAAATCGGATCATGTCGACAAAATCGCGGGAGACATTCCAGTGACCTATGTCCCGGCCCGCAACACGATCTTTTTGTCCTACGCATTGGCGGTGGCCGAGACATTGGGTTCGCGAGACATCTTCATTGGTGTCAACGCCCTCGACTACAGCGGCTACCCGGATTGCCGTCCGGAGTTCATCGACGCGTTTCAAACGATGGCACGCCTGGCCACCAAAGCAGGTGTGGAAGACGAGCATTCGCTGACGATTCACACGCCACTGCTGCACTGGACCAAGGCTGAAATCATCCAGCGTGGAATTGAACTCGGCGTGGACTACTCGCAAACGCTGTCCTGTTACGACCCGCAAGGCAGCGGTGACGAAGCTCGCCCCTGCGGTCAGTGCGACGCGTGTTTGTTGAGAGCCAAAGGTTTCTCAGAAAACGAAATCGCTGATCCCGCAATCGGCTGAGACAACGATCCGGTTGCCCCGCCTCACATCGCAATCACGCCACATCGCCCCGGATGGGGCCGTCGTCCTTAGCTCGGGGCGGAAGCCCCGAGAACGAGTCGAAAAGAACAACAGGTCGCCCCGGACGGGGCCGTCGTGATCATTCCGGCATCGCCCAACAGCGTGACGCCAGCGGTTGATGTGAACTTGGATGCGACGAGGCTTGCCCGACGGAACAGTTGAGGACAACGGTTCTACTCTGGAGCGGTGCATTTCAACGCGGTCGCGATTCGTCGACCTCGCCCCGACTGAGGATGCAGCGAGTGAATTGCAAAGTGTTTCCGGCTCGGCAAGTCACGCGATTTCACCAATCAGCCATTGCCAATTTGCAATGTCCAGTTTGCAATTCGCAATCGTCCCGCCTCACATCGCAATCACGCCACATCGCCCCGGACGGGGCCGTCGTCCTTAGCTCGGGGCGGAAGCCCCGAGACCGAGTCGAAATGAACGACAGGTCGCCCCGGACGGGGCCGTCGTGGTCATTCCGGCATCGCCCAACAGCGTGACGCCAGCGGTTGATGTGAACTTGGATGCGACGAGGCTTGGCCGTGGAGGGCTTGCCCGACGGAACCGTTGAGGACAACGGTTGTACTCTCGCAGGTTTCGCTTACTTCAACAGGAATCCGTTGAGGTTCCAACCGTCTTTTGTGGTTTCGACGAAACCGAACGCGTTGCGGAAGTACTTCTCGACCTCACTGAACGCGGGCCATTTGCTCACGTTGAGACGCTCGATGGGCTCTTCCACTTCGGGCTCATCGCCTTCAAACATGCGACGAACCAACGAAGCCATGACCGAATCGCTGTTCTTCAGTTCGCCTTGGCGTTGCAATTCGTACTTCGCTCGCAGCGATTGACGCAGACGAACCACGCGTTGGAAGGCCACTTCATCGGCTCCCATTTCTCGGGTCAGTTTCAACAGGTCTTTGACTTCATCCAAGTCGGCTAACTTCTCGCCTTCCCCTGTTTGCATTCGCTTCGCCACATCGACCAACCATTCCACATGGCTGCTGAAGACCAGGTGTGCCTTCTTGGATCCCTTGCCGGCAGGCACCATCGCGATGGCCCAGGTGTTCAAGAGTGGGGTCTGTTGTTCATCGATCTCTTCCTCGAAGCCGAGGTCATCGAAGAACTCGTCATCCAGTTCGTCGTCGCCACTGCCGTGTTTGACTTGCCAAATTTCAACGCCGGGGACCGTGTCGACTTTGAAAACATCGGGCTCGACTTCCATCGCTTTGCGAACCGCGGTTCCAATTGCATTCGCATCGCGAACTTCAATGGCGACCAAGACGCGTTCCGAATCCACCGTCGCGGGCAGTGTGTTGTCGGTCAACAGCAACAGGTGTTCCGAGAGATTTGGCAACACGTTCTTTTCGATGTCGATCTGCGGTCCTTCTTCGTCGTCTCGGATGCCTTCGATGCTGGGCCGAAAGATCTCATTGTCAAAGGCTTCGTCGACCAAGGTCTCGAGCGCCCAAAACGCTTCTTCGATCTTCCAGTTCACCCGTGTGAGGCTGGCCGTGTTGGCGGGAACCCAAGCGGGGATTTCTTCCAGTGGCGTGTTGGGAAACTGCAAGATCCGAGCAGCCAAACGGTAGCGACTGGATTCTTCGGTGACGGGAGGAGCGTGCACATAACCTCGGTGCAGCAAGTCAAACTTGCCCTGCCCCACGACGGCAATTCCGCCAGCAGCTTGCACGGCGTCAAAACCTTGGTTCTCGAGCAAATTCAAAATACGAACTTTGTTGCCGCGGTCGACCTTGGCCACGTCGCGAATGATCCGGCCCATCGTCAGCGGTTTGACGAACCATTCGACTTGTGAACCTTCGGTTTCGATTTCGCTGCGAGAGAGAGCCTGTTTCCAAACGGTTCGCAACAACGGTGCTTTGTCCAAGGAATCTTCCCGGCCATCGTTTGAAATCGCGTCCAAGACTTCAAACACCACCGAATCGCGATCCGACGCGATCACACGATCCTGAGTCAGCGAAACCACCACCTGTTCGATCTTGAGCTGCCCGGGGCGAGTCTTGGGACTGTACACGCGAACGGTTTCGCCCGCGTGAGTGACATCGGCTCGAGTCGCGCCATCAGCCTTCAGATCTTGGTCCACTCGCTCCAAGACGGCTTCCGCTCCTGCGTGCTTCCCTCGAATGTCAGCCACGACACAAACCGAGGAGGGACGGCGGTTGTCATTTTCAAAGGGCAACCACACCGCGATCACTTCTCCGGTCGCAATTTCGTACAACTCTTTGGGACGCACACCAACCTTGTCGCCCAATTTTTCCCACACAGCGCCTTGGCTGCCAAAATTGGCATCGATCAGCGGCTTCATCGCAGGATCATCCGTGATGCCCGACAACGTTGTTTGCTGCCACGAATTGCACAGCACGGTCAGATCGGGAATCCGAACCACGCCCGCGGCCGTGTCGGGCAACAATTTCAATGCTGTCATCAAGACCGGCTTCGCGGCCCCCTGCCCTGCCCCGGCTGCTTTTGCAGGCACGGCGTCTTGAGCGAACGCATGCGATCCAAACAAACTCAACGCCAGAACGGCTGTCAATGCATGGAGCATCGCGACGCGGCGACCCCGTGGTCGACCGTCGAAGTTGCAAAAATATGTTCGTGTGAGATTGATCACTCGTTTGTCCGCCACTTGCACCCGTTGAAAATTCATTCAAGATCCGTCTGAAATCGTCGGAACCCATCCGAGCCCGCGTCTCTGCGAGACTGGCTCAGCCGGCCGATATCGTAAACCCTTCCATTTCGGGCCGAAATGCCGATGTGACCATCCATCGCCTGATTTGTGCCCCCGCAAGAGACCAAAATGACCGAAACGCAGGAAACACCGTACCAAAACCCCCTGATCGAGCGTTACGCGTCACGTGAAATGGCATTTCACTGGGGACCTCAACGCCGATTTGCTTCCTGGCGAAAAGTCTGGATCGCGCTGGCGGAGGCCGAACAGGAACTCGGAATCCCGATCACCGACGCCCAAATCGAACAGCTGAAAGCGTTCGAAACAAAATTGAATCTGGACGAAGCAGCCAAATACGAGCGAAAACTGCGCCACGATGTGATGGCTCACGTCCACGCCTATGGCGACCAGTGCCCGGATGCCCGCGGGATCATTCACCTCGGTGCGACCAGCTGTTTCGTGACCGACAATGCGGACCTGCTGCTGATTCGCGAAGCCCTGCAACTGACAGCCAAACGCTTGGCAGCCACGATCGACCAAATGGCCCAATTCGCCGCCCAGCACCGCGACCTGCCCTGCCTCGCCTTCACCCACTTTCAACCTGCCCAACCGACCACCGTCGGCAAACGAGCTTGTCTGTGGATCTACGACTTGGTGCTGGACCTCGAAGCGGTTGAACATCGACTCGAAACATTGCGAGCGCGCTCGGCCAAAGGCACGACGGGAACTCAAGCGAGCTTCTTGGAGCTGTTCTCCGGCGACCACGATAAAGTCCGGGCTCTCGAGAAAAGAATCGCTGAAAAACTCTCGTTCGATTCCGTCTACGCCGTCACCGGGCAAACCTACCCCCGCAAAGTCGACGCTCAATTGCTCGACGCCCTGTCCGGCATCGGGCAAAGCGTTCACAAAATTGCCACCGACATCCGCTTGCTCGCCGGCCGCAAAGAAGTGGAAGAGCCATTTGAGAAGAATCAAATCGGCAGCTCGGCGATGGCCTACAAACGCAACCCGATGCGGAGCGAGCGAATCTGTGCACTCGGTCGGTTCGTCATGAGCCTGCAAAGCAGTCCCGCGATGACCGCCGCGACGCAGTGGATGGAACGCACCCTGGACGACAGCGCCAACCGCCGCTTGGTCATCCCGCAAGCCTTCCTGGCCATCGATGCAGCACTCGTGCTGATGCAAAACGTTGCCGACGGGATGGTCGTCTACCCGGCCACGATCGCGAAAAACTTGGGGGCCGAACTCCCGTTCATGGCGACCGAGAACATCTTGATGCAAGCGGTCGCTGCGGGCGGTGACCGTCAAGATTTGCACGAACAAATTCGCGTGCACAGTCAAGCGGCGGCACTGGAAGTCAAACAGAACGCTGGCGACAACGATCTGCTGGAACGCCTCAAAGGCGACGAAAACTTCGCCGGAATCGACCTGGAAGCCGCGATCGATCCACACGCTTACGTGGGGCGAGCTCCCCAACAAGTCGACGAGTTCATGGAAACGATCATCGCCCCCATTCGCCAGAGATATTCTGGTGGGAGCGATTTGAGTGTCGAAGTCACCGTGTGATTTCGACGGTCCGTTTGACTGGGCAATGATCTCGCCGGCCCGCCATGTTGCTGGCGAGATCCAAGGCCCTCTTTGATCGACTGTTCTTAGAACAAGAAGATCGTGTCGATGCCGAAGGTGGTCTGGTCATCTTGGTCGTTTTCCAAGATGCCAGTCACATCGTCTCCGTCAACCCAATCCCAGCGAATTTCGGGGCGGATCAAGACGTTGGCGTGCGGTTTGACGTTGGCACCCAAGGTCATGGCGTAAACATCGACATTGCCGTTGTAGACACCTGCGTCCGCGTCGTACCACTCGAAACGACTGCCCAAGGCCAAGCAATCGCTGACCGTGTAGATCAGGTAGTTGTTCAGACCGTAGGTTTCTTTGAAGTTGCCACCGTTGCCGTCTTCGGCGTCCAAGTAATCCGACTGCAAAACGTATTGCAATTGATCGGTCAGCGCGACGTCGGTGACGATCGAGTGCATGTAGCCTTGCGATGTGGTCCCACCGGGCTGGTCACCAAAACGCCCCACAACGGTTGCGTAGGTGACGGTGACATCGTCACTCATGGCCAGCGAAGCACCGCCCAAGAACGAGTCGCCATTGTCTTCAAAGCCGCTGTCCCAGCCCATGGTGTATCCACCATACAGGGTCAGATCATCGCCAGCGTTGTAAGTCGCCAAAGCACCGGTGTGGGTGAAGGGCTCGCTGTTGTACATCGTGTAAGCGTGGCTGTAGAAGAAGTTGTCAGGAGCGGCAACGACTTCGTAACCAATGATCGTGAAGAAGTGGCCGAATTTCACCGACAGGTCGCCGTAGCCCACTTCACCGTAGACCTGTGGCAGTGCACTGCCGTACTGCCCGTGATCCCAACCGGTGTCCCAGTGGCCGTTGTCGATGCCAAACGCCTGGGTGTCTTGAGCATCGATGCCGTAGACGTAATCGATGCGTCCACCGAAGTCGAAACCATTCGACGTGTCGATGGCCTTCTCGGCGTAGAACCAGGCTTGGTGCAGGTTGTATTCGTCGGGGCGATTATTGAACAAAGGCAATGCTTTGTCGTGGTACCCCATTTGAACCCAACCACCGACGGAGTAGCCACAGGCTTCGCCGAAGAGTGTGAACGGATCGCCGAGGTCGCACTCAAACAACCCGCATCCGCCATCATCAAACAGGCCGCCTCCCATGTCGCCACAGCTCATGTCGCCGCAACCACCGTCGCAGGCCAACTCACCGCAGCCACATTCCATTTCAGGAAACGTGTCACACGATTCATCACAGCTGGCGTCAAAGTGCCCCACCGGGAGGACTTCCGCCTGACTGGTAGGCATTCCGCCTTGGTAACTTGCGTCCGCCACAAATCGGTCGGCGGCAGAAACGCCATTGAGGCTTCCCAATCCAACCAAGCCACCGAGGGCCAACCACAAAGCAGCTCGTTTCGATTTCATCTTGCTCGTCCCTGATCGATTTCAAATGGATTCGCCGCGTCCACAGTGACTGCCGCCTTCCATGGCAGCAAACCAGTCAACCGTGTCGACCGCCAAGTAGAGGCGATTCCTTGCTGGGAAGTATCGTCGCCGCGGCGCGATGCAATTGAGACCAACGCCATAGAAACCCCAGCCCGAAACACCGGAAAATCCAGACCAGCGTTAAACTTTGCGGGTTAGGAGGTTCGTCCGGTGAGTTTCAAGCGTTCGACCAAGACCGCTGAAATCTTGAGCGCAAACGAAAAAAAGCCGGCTCATCGCATTTCTGCGGTGAACCGGCCTCTTGGGTCTCACGAAATCGTCGTTCGGGGCAGCTTAGAACATGAAGATCGTATCGAAACCGAAGGTGGTTTGATCGTCGTCATTGTTTTCCAAGATCCCGGTGTAGTCGCCATCGACCCAGTCCCAACGAACTTCGGGACGAATCAAGACGTTCGAGTGAGGACGGTAGTTGATACCGGTCGTCAAAGCGTAGACATCGCTGTCGTCGTTGTTTCCATCGTCGAACACACCTTCGCTTTGGTACCACTCGAAGCGGCCACCCAAGGACAAGCAGTCATTGATGTTGTAGATCAAGTACTGGTTGATGCCGAACGTGTCACGAACGGTTCCACCAGCAGCATCTTCGCTGTCCAGCAAGTCCGACTGGAAGATGTACTGCAATTTGTCGCTGACAGCGTAGTCAGCAACGATCGAGTGCATGTAGCCCTTCTCGACTCCACCAGCGTTGTCTTCGCCGAAGCGACCGATGGTGGTTGCGTAGGTCAGGGTCAGGTCGTCAGTCAGGCCAGCCGAGAAACCACCGAGGTAGGTGTCGCCGTTGTCTTCGAAACCGCTATCCCAGCCCAAGGTGTATCCACCGAAGACGCTCAGATCGTCCGAAACGTTGTACGTTGCCAATGCACCGGTGTGGGTGAAAGGCTCGCTGTTGTACATCGTGTAAGCGTGGCTGTAGAAGAAGTTGTCAGGAGCGGCAACGACTTCGTAACCAATGATCGTGAAGAAGTGACCGACTTTGACCGACAGGTCGCCGTAGCCCATTTCCGTGTACAGCTGAGGAATGGCGTGACCGTAGTCCCCACCGTTGTCCCACTGATTGTCCCAGTGACCGTTGTCGATTCCGAACGCTTGCGTGTCGGGACCGTCGGTACCGTAGATGTAATCGATCCGTCCACCGATGTCGAAGCCGCACGAAGTGTCGATGGCTTTTTCAGCGTACAACCATGCTTGGTGCAGCTGAACGTTGTCGGGACGGCTGTTGAACAAAGGCAACGCCTTTGAGTGGTAGCCGATCGACGCCCATCCGCCCACTTCGATGCCGCAGACATCGCCGAACAGCGTGTAAGGGTCGTCCAAGCAGCAGTCGCCCAATCCGGGCAAGCAGCTACCGAGGCCACCGCCGCAGAGCGAATCGCAGCCGCTGTCGCAACCTGTGTTGCAGCCGCAGTCACCCAAGCAACCGACGGTTTCGCAACCGCAAGTCACTTCGTTGCTGCATCCGCCAACAGGCTCGCAACCACACACGGGCTCACCACAATCGCAAAGCGACGAGGTGCAAGAGACCAATCCAATATCATTTGCTGAAGCGCTGGTCAGATTTGTGGCGTTAACGCCGCATGCAACCGCTGCGATCAGAGCTAGTTTACTAAGCTTCATTGCTTTCTCCGTTGAAGTCCCAATCCAATTGGGCCGTTTCGTGTCACCAAGATTCAAAATGGATGCCGTCAGAACCAGAAGCTGTGCCCCCACAGTTGGGGAGGGCCGATCTCTCGCTCTTGAACGATGAAACAAACGCAGTCCATCGCTTTTTCAACGCACACGCTGCCTGCCGCCGAAGGCACATCGAATTTTCCGAGCAATCGTTTCGAAATTCGAATCAATCACCTCGAAGATTTCGAGTGAGTTGAAAGCAATCCATCATGTCGTCGGAGGAATTCATCGGTGCATTTGCCGAGTCCGTCCCCAACCCGTCCTCAAATCCACTCAGAAACCGTCCACGGGGTGCGCAACGCACCTGTTACTCCTCATCTGCCGGTCGTTCCCCTGATGCCGTTTAGGTAAAATGTGATGATTCAGGACCGAAGACGCTCGGTAGAAGTGAAAATCCTGCTTTCAATAAAACGTTCCACCCGCTATCCTGCGGGGCTTCTCCCTGGAACCAGGGATTTTGAGCGTTTAAAACCACACACATGACAATCACCGCAAGCGGTGGCGGAGAATCAGATGGCACGACAATGCGAAGCGTGCGGCAAGAAAGTCCAAATGGGCAACCGTATTGAAACCCGGGGTAAAGCGAAGTACCTGGGCGGAGTCGGTACCAAAATCACTGGTTGCACACGCCGTAAATTTGTCCCCAACTTGCAAAAAGTTCACGTGACCTTGCCCAACGGCACCAACAAATCAATGCGGATTTGCACTCAGTGCATTCGCAGCGGTGTCGTACGCAAAACCGTGAAAACAAAACCGTTTGACGTCAGCGGCGGTAAAAAGTCCTGATGTCCGGTCCTGGCAACGGTGCGTCCGTCGACATCCAAAAATTGGCTCGACTGGCTCGCCTTCAGCTAACGGAACAAGAGCAAACCGATTTCGGCCCGCAAATCGCGGACATCCTCGGTTTCGTGGAACAATTGTCCGAACTCGACACCTCCGGTGTCGAGCCGATGACCAGTGCGCTGGATGTCGAAAACCGATTCCGGGACGACACCCCAGACCAAAGCCTGTCTGCCGAGGTTGCGACGCGAACCGCGCCCGCCTCCCAAGATGGCACGTTTTTGGTGCCTCCCGTACTGGGAAACACTTCTTCCAAGAAATGAATCCGGCCCAAGCAGTTCGCGAAGATTCCCTCGGAATGAATTCGCGAACCGTTTTTGCTGCGCAGTCCAAACCTACCTGCCGCGATGCCCGATCGATCAACCCGGCATCAATCAACCTGGCATCGCTTGACCTCGCCCAGCCAAGTCAGGCCCACAGGACCTGACCGCACCCAGGCCTCCTTCTCACGAAGCCTCTTCCTCGGGCCGATCGACAACCACCAGATTGCTGGCCAAATCTTCGACCACGCGTGATTCCAACCCATCGTCGGACACTCGCTGGCGATCCACGGTCTTGGGTTTGACCCCCGCTGGCAAACGCCCCAGGTGAAAAACAGGCTCGCCAGGCGAAACGGCTGGCAACGTTGTCATTCCAATGACGACGCTGTCAAACGGCGAAATCAAGACACTGCGTTCGAACCCCAACAAGGTTGTGTTGGTCGCCAGCGGCTGACCCTTTTCAACAAAATCGCCGGGCCCAACGTGAAATTGAAGGAAACCGCCTTTCTCCGCCCGGACCCACTTGGCCGTTTCAACATGAAACCGAGCCTCGGGTACCTCCGCCTCGCCATCGATCATTTCTAACTTCGCGAGCACGTTTCGGACGCCACGAACAGCGATCTCGACAATCCGAGGCTCAGCCTTCCAGACTTCGCCGCCTTCCATCACGATCGTGGGACACCCCGCCAAACACGCCTCGCGACGAAGCGCCCCCGCGGGCCCCTGACCATTCATGATCACGTCGGTGCCGAAGGATTCCGCCAACATACTGACCTTGGGATCACTCAGATCACCACGGACGTTGGGGTAATTCGTCCGGCGAACCGAGGCGGTGTGCAAATCGATCCCGTAATCGGAACGCCCAACAATCTCATCAAAGATCGTTCTCGCCACGCGACCAGCCAGTGATCCCGAGAAGGAACCAGGAAAGCAGCGATTCAAATCGCGACGATCGGGCAAATACCGAGAGTGCCGCTCAAACGCGAGCAAATTCAACACTGGAACCAGAATCAGCGCCCCGGCTTTCAGGTCCAGATTCTCATCCTGGATCAGCTGACGCACTGCGCCCGTCCCATTCAGCTCGTCCCCGTGCAGCGCCGCGGTCACAAACACGACCGGGCCCGGGTTCAACGCCCGCTGAACAAAGATTGGAATCCGCAATGAGATTCCGGAGTACGACTCACTGACGGCAAGGTGAATGCTCCGCTGCTCCCCCGCAGGAACTTCCTTCCCTGACCAATTGCCAACGTGCTTGGGGCTATCCATGATCCCTGATTTCACTCACTTAAAGATCGACGACCGTATCGCTCGCCGAATCATCTTGGTGTTTTCGCAACTGCTCCATCGCTGCCAAAGTCGCATCGCAATACGACGACACGGCGGTCCCCCAAGCCTCTTCCTTCGTGGCCTGGCGAGCTTGTTGCAACAACTGGTCAACATTTTGCCAGTCCAACATCCAGTTTCGCTCTTCTGACGTTTGCCGCAACTGGGTGATCACATCATCCATGCGAAGAAGGAAGGCTTCGTGCGAATCCGCCCTGTATCTGCGGTAGGGCCCGGTCCCCAGCGCGGTCTCACCGCTGCCGATATCCAGCGGTGCTCCGGAACTCCAGTTTGTGTCGATCGAACCCTGACCTGAACCACCCTGCCCTGCTGCCTGATTGCCAGGCACGCTCGCGACCGGCGCCGAGTCGCCCCCGGCCTCCTGGCCCCGCACCCGCCGCGTTTTCAACGGACGCCGGCGTTCGTTGGGCCTGAAAACACCACTGCCCCATACCGCTGCGGAGATGGCTCCCAGAATGAATGCGACAATCGCTGAGCCCACAAACCGCGGACTCACCAAAGCAGAAGCCAACCCAAACCCGACCGCACCCGTCCAACAAAACGCAGTGGTTCCGATCAAAGCACGCGAAGAAACCTCGTCTGCACCGATCGGGCGACGTTTTTTCTGCGACCCGTCATTCTGGGTCAGATGCTCCTCATCGACCTCGACCACGATCACCGTGATGTTGTCGGGACCTCCCCGCAGGTTGGCCAAGTCGATCATCACCTGAGCGGCTTTGTCGACATCCAACGAATCAAGCAAAACCGCGAGTTCGTCGTCTTCAATTTGCCCGGTCAGCCCATCACTGCAGACGAGAAAACGATCCCCCACTTCGAGATCAAACGGGCCTTCCAGGTCCACCAAGACCTCTGGGGAGGGGCCCAACGATCGAGTGATCACGTTCTTGGGAATGGATTTACTGAAAACACTGTCACTGTGAACTTTGCCGCTGGCTTGCATCTCCCAAACCAACGAGTGATCAAACGTCAACTGCTCCAACACCCCGCGCCGCAACCGATAAACACGCGAATCGCCAACATGAGCCACGTAGGCCTCACCATTGACCAAAACCAGTGAACTGGCGGTCGTCCCCATGTTGAGGAACTCGGGGTTGCTTTGCCCACGCTCGTAAATGGCGGCATTGGCCAAATGCACCGCCTCAGAAATGGCGTGCTCGGGCGCCTCTTCCCGCGATTGGTAGTAGTGCATCGAAATGCGATCGCTGGCAATCTTCGACGCCAACTCACCCGCCGCGTGGGCGCCCATCCCGTCCGCGACGACAAACAAGTGCCCCCGCTTGTTCAGACGTTCCGCGGACTCGGCGATTAAAATCGCCAATGAATCTTGATTGTTCGCACGCCGCATCCCCACATGGGTTTGCTCAGCGAACTTCACTCCGGGGTGCCATGAACCTGACAAACGATTTGTGACCGAGAACTGGTGACCGAGAACACATTCAACCGACGAACTTACACGGCCTCACCGAGACTGCTTGGCAAATTGTAAGTCCCCGTGCGCCGTGAACCTAGTGTATTGAACGCTCTTGAGACACGATTTTAGCGACCTTCGTCACCGCAGACCGCCAGGCATGGATGACACCCCACCCGCGAGACCTCTCAACGGACTGCTCAAACGTAGAAATCGGCTCAAACAGGAGCGATCAGTTCCGCCGCCAATCGGCAGGCGTCCAAGAACTCGTCGACCATCAGGTACTCATCGACAGTGTGAATGGATGCTTGACCGCACCCGAGCGTGACAGCCTCAATCCCATGCAGCATCAGCCAATTTGCATCCAGCCCGCCGTTGGCCACCTCGCACTGTGGTGAACGCCCCAATTGCGAGATCAACTGAGTCGCCGCCAACACCGAAGGATGATCTTCCGCCAATCGAAACGCCTCGTAGTCCACGCGACTGCTGAATTCCAAACTCCCCACCCGGCCCTGAACATCCGTCACTGACTGAACTGCGTTTTCAAACGCTGCTTTCATCTGCGCCACAATTTCAGCCCGGAACTCCGCGTCATGACTCCGCGCCTCGGCTCGCAACTGGACTTCCGGTGTGATCACGTTGGTGGCGTCCCCGCCTTGAAAAACGCCCACGTTGGCGGTCCCTCGCCGTCCATCTTTCTCGACCAACCCCAGCCATCCATTGCGATGCAGAGTGCTGATCGCTTCGGAGGCAATCACGATTGCACTCACACCCTTCTCAGGTGCCACGCCAGCATGAGCCGCATGACCTCGAACCGTCATCTGCACACGCTCGCCACCGATCGCCCCATGACGAATCTTGTCGAGCCCACCCCCATCGAAATTGAACGCCCGATCCACTCGCCCCACCTTGGACACTTCCAGGTGACGAGCGCCTTCCAACCCAACTTCTTCCTGGATCAGGAACAGAATCACGGCCGGAGCCAACCGCAGATCCGGCTGCTTGGCCTGGCGAGCCAAGCGTTCGAAGATGGCACTGAGAATCACCGCGCAACCGCTCCGGTCATCAGCCCCCAGACCCGTCGGACCATCCGAGACCACGATCCGGCCCAGTTCTTCGTCATCGCGAACCACGGGATTGGATCCGACGCAGATCGGAACGGTGTCCATGTGAGCGGACAGTAAAGTCCGGGGCAACGATTCATCGCCCGGCAACGACACGATGAGATTCCCCGTGTTGCCACTCAAACGCGTCTTGGTGCCGGCATCGTCGGATTGAATCCAGGCCGGATCCACTCCCGCCTCCACCAACATTGCCTGGATCGAACTGGAAACCGCAGCTTCATCACCGCTCTTGCCACGGATTCGCGTCAGCTGAAGATAGCGATCCAGGGCAGCCGATTCGTCCAGGGCCGCCCACTGAGAGGCATCGGTTCGGTTCATATTCATTGCGAGAGCCCGCGTTCCTTGCGTGAGATTGGTTCATTGCCAGAGCGTTGGGCGACCTCGCCCCCCGCGAGACAAGCAGATCATCGCGTGCGACGGACGCGGCGAGCCGCTTCATCGTCCACGCGAATTGGCTGGGCAGCGGCGTTCGATTGCGACTGATTCAGTCGGCTGACGGCAAACCACCCGACCGCCAACAGCAGACCACTGGCAGCGAAGGAAGCCAACATCGGAACGACATGCGCCGGTTCGGTGGCGTAGTGAGCCACACCTTCCGTGCTGCCATGACCGGGATGCGCCGAAACGGGAACGGCAAAAACCAAGGCGGCAATCGAGCCAAACAGTGAACGCGACAAAATGAACTCACAAGATGCAAGAGAAAAGAGAAGAGCCAATCCACAGGCGGCAACCGCCATCGAACCAGCCCCATCCATCGACCGACCAGCAAAACAAACCACGCCTGGGGCGCGAAGCCGAATCAACCGGCTGATTATACGCCCTGGTCGAGCTGTTGTTGTCGCATCCGCCGACGTTTTCGCTGGTCTTCGGTCACCTCCGCCGCACAACGAGAACAAGCGACCCCACGCTCATAGTCGGGATGCTGCTGCATTTCGGCGGTCAAGGGCCAACCACAGCCATGACACAATTCGTACGCCCCGGCCCGCAATTGGTGATCGACCGCCACGCGATTGTCGAACACAAAACATTCGCCCTGCCAACGAGATTCTTCCTCGGGCATCTTCTCTAAATAATTCAAAATCCCGCCACGCAGGTGATAAACCTCTTCAAACCCGCGTTCCTTCAAATAAGCGGTCGACTTTTCGCACCGGATCCCCCCCGTGCAAAACATCGCCACCTTGGGGTGCTTTTCCGGATCCAAGTTCTCCTCCACAAACTGAGGAAACTCTCGAAAGGAATCCGTGCCAGGATTGACGGCTCCTTGAAATGTCCCAATTTCGATCTCGTAGTCGTTTCGTGTGTCGATCAACGTGACCTCGGGATCGTCCACCAACGCATTCCAGTCCTGCGGCTCAACGTAGGTGCCGACCGATCGCAGTGGATTGATGTCCTCCACCCCCATCGTCACGATTTCGCGTTTCAACCGGACCTTGGTTTTTCGAAATGGAACCTGCTCGCAGTACGACCATTTGACGTCCATCCCACGCAATGGCGTCGCCTGATCGTCCAGTTCCATCGACCGAAGCCAATCGATGAACTGTTCCATTAACTCTCGCGGGCCTGCAATCGTTCCATTGATGCCTTCACCGGCCAACAACAACGAACCACGGATGCCATCACCAGACATTCGTTGGCGCAGCGGTTCTCGCAGCGATTCAAACTGCGGCAATGGCGTGAAGCAGTACAAAGCCGCAACGGCCACCGGCAAATCGGCCGCAGCAGCTTGGTCAGCACAATCAGAGAGAGCAGAGGAAACGTTTGATTCGGTCATGGCCGAAAACTTACCCATTCATTGAACCCATTGCAGCCAAGCGTCCACGTAAGCAATCGGTGTCGTGTTCATGCCCGTCTGAAACGCTTGCGAAAACGGCTGGCCCGATTGCAGATTTCGCAACACGGCATCCAACCCTCTCCGATTTTGCCGCGACAACAAGGACTCGGCAATCGCAACTGCCATTCGGTCCGCTCGCTCAGGCGGCAACTTGCCGTTCAAAAAGTCTTTCCCCGACTTCAAACTGCCCACCGCGGTGACCAACTCCGCCTGCCTCCGCAGATTCTCATTCCGATCCCGTTTGGTCTCGCCGCCGGAAATCGCGGTCCCCAAACCTTCGGCAAACCATCGCGGCACCGCCTCCCCGCGACTGACCACCGCGAGACTGGCGACCGTTGCCTTCACGCGTTGGGCGATTTCCTCTTCGGTCGCACGCTCCGATGCCACGACCGCGACGTAGGCGCGGATTCCATCGTATTTCCAGTGTGACTGCCAATCGGCGGGGACGCTTCGGCCCTCGACCATCTTGGCGAACTCGCTGTAGTCGTATCGCTTGGTCAGCACATAAACCGAAGCCTTGCCGTGGAAAAAGTCCTCGGGCGTCCCATCGGCTGGGGGCAAAAACTTCTGAGCTTGCACGAGCGCGGCCTCAGCCGACTCCGCCACCGCCTCCAGCGTTGCTGGCGAAACATCGCCCCAAACGGCAAAGTGGTCGGTGACCTGCTTTTGCAACCTGCTCATGTCAGCACCCGCCAACCGGAAATCGGACTCCGCGATCTCGGCCCGCCGCTCACTGACCTCGGGAGACGCCGCCGCGGACAACCAAGCCTGAGCCGTGACCACCTTCATCGGCGTTTGCACCAAAGCCTCATCCACCTTGGCGCCTTCGCTGATCCAAGTCGAAATCAACTCGATGTCGCTGTCCGAAAGTGGCGGGCGACCGCCGGCGGGCATGCGATCACCAGCGCTGCCGCGGAGCTTCTGAACCAACAAACTGGCCTCCCCGTCGCCGGGCTGCATCACCGAACCACTGTCGCCACCGCGAAGCATCTGAGCCAACGTGTCCATTCGCAAACCACCACGGGTCTGCATCGCATCCAAGTGGCATCCGTTGCAATTCTCAACCAACAGTGGCGCCACATCCTTTGAAAACGAGACCGTTTCGTTTCCGGTTGGCTTGCCAACCATCGTTGGCTGATCGGGTTCCGGCGCGGCAGGCGTGTCAGCAGCTGCCCCCCCCCCCTTCAAACTGGTGAGCATCGCGGCCGGATCGGGACCATCAAACCTGGCACCCTGAATCACCCATTGCTTCAGCGTGTCCAACTGTTCCTTGCTGACTTTCCCGCCACCACGAGGCATGTCGCCTGTTTCAATCGTTTCGATCAAGCGACTGCCGATCACATCGCCGGGGAAAACCACGACCCCTTCGGAGGGACCTTCCATCAACTTGGCAAAGCTCTGCAAAGTGAACCCGCCCTTGTTGCCACGGATGTGACACCCGCCGCACTTGTCGACCAAGATCGGGGCGACTTCCGACACGAAACTGACGCCATCCGTTGCTGGCTCACTCGAGGCATCCGCTTCAGACATCGGATCCGCCGTCGCCTCCGGACGAGCAGGAAGCCGAAACGGTGGCAGCGTCACGCCTTCCAGTTCCAGCATCGCGCGAGCGTTGATGATTCGACGCATCGTCGGTAGCAACGCATCGTGCAGCCCGGGCGACGCCGCGTTTCCAGCCACATCAATTTGCCCGATCGCCTTTCGCAGAGCCTCCCCCGAGGTCTCGTAGTCGCCTTTGGAATACGCGGCCCCGGCACGCTTCACCTGCAACTCGACCGACTGAACAATGGTTCGTGATCTTGCATCGAGCGGTTTGGCGGCCCCTCGCGAATTGGTTTCTTGAGCGTCCGCCGTCGAAACCTGCCACGAACACGTCGCCAGCAGCGTCCCGGCGACCAACGTCACCGCGGCGAAAACGCGAAGCGCCGTCCGGCCAACGTTCCCATTCGAAACGATCTGAATCTCTTTCGAAACGACCTGAATCATCGTCACCAACATCATTGTTCGAGTATTTGCCAATCACTCCATCATAGACCACAAACGCAGTTCTTCCCGAAAAAGACTCACTCATCCCATGGCGTCTCATTCGCCTTCCCAGTCGGTCCGCCGGCACACAGTTCTCCCCTGGTGGGCCTCACCCGCCCTGCCCTGCCCCAATCTTCGTGTTCGAACACGCCGCCTGCCTCGCTTGGCCCTTCCCCGTTTCCCCCTTGCTCTTTTACACTGCCGCATTGGCCTTTCCCGCAATTTCCGGCAAGAACACGATGACCTCTTCTGCGAACACCACCTCGCCCGCCATCGCTGAAACGACTTGGCTCACCGAGCAACGCATCCTGGTACTCGATTTTGGATCGCAATACGCGCAACTGATCGCCCGCCGCGTTCGCGAACAAAACGTCTATTGCCAGATTGTTCGCCACGACATCTCCGCCGAACGAATCGCGGAACTGGCTCCCAAAGGCATCATCCTCTCGGGCGGCCCGAACAGTGTTTACGAAGAGGGCGCCCCGAAGTGCGACGAAGGGCTGTTCGACCTGGGCATCCCCGTCCTCGGCATTTGCTACGGAATGCAACTCGCCTGCCAAGCCCTCGGCGGCAAAGTCGACAACACACCCAGCCGCGAATACGGCCGAGCGATGTGCGACTTCGTCGATCGCGATTCGATCTTCCGGGGCATGCAAGAATCCGAACAAGTCTGGATGAGCCACGGTGACCAGGTGTCACAGATCGCCGATCAGTTCACCGCGATGGCCAAGACATCGACCTGCCCCTACGCCGCGATTCGCCACAACGAGCGTCCGGTGTTCGGAATGCAGTTCCACCCCGAAGTCACACACACGCCACACGGCGGCCAAATCCTTCGTAACTTTGTCATCGATGTCTGCGGCTGCGATGGCAGCTGGAAACTGGGTGACTTCGCCGACGCCGCGATTGAATCGATTCGCAAACAGGTGGGCGACAAACGCGTCATCTGCGGGCTGTCCGGTGGAGTGGATTCCTCTGTTGTCGCCGCGTTGCTCTACAAAGCCATCGGGCCTCAGCTCTCCTGCATCCTGGTCGACAACGGACTGCTTCGGAAGAACGAACAACAGATCGTGCTGGAAGAGTTCAGCAACCACTTCAAGACCGACCTGCACATCGTCGAAGCCGAAGACCGATTCCTGACCGATTTGGCTGGCATTGACGAACCACAAGAGAAACGCCGCCGCATCGGGCACGCCTTCATCGAGTGCTTCAAAGACGAAGCCGCTAAAATCGACGGCGCCCACTTCTTGGCACAAGGCACGCTGTACCCCGATGTGATTGAAAGCGGAGCCGACAAGGACGGCCCTGCCGCCACCATCAAGCTGCACCACAATGTCGGCGGACTTCCTGAAGAATTGGGGTTTGAATTGATCGAACCTCTGCGAGACTTGTTCAAAGACGAAGTGCGTCGACTCGGTTTGGAACTGGGCCTGCCCGAACAACTCGTCTGGCGTCACCCCTTCCCCGGCCCCGGATTGGCCGTGCGTTGCTTGGGTGAGATCACCCGAGACAAACTGGTCGTGCTGCGAGAAGCCGACGCGATCGTGGTCGAAGAAATCGAAAACGCAGGACTGTACCGAGAAACCAGCCAAGCGTTCGCCGTTTTGCTGCCAGTCCAAAGCGTCGGTGTGATGGGCGATGCCCGCACCTACGACAACGCCGTCGCAGTTCGCTGCGTCAACACAGACGACTTCATGACCGCGGACTGGAGTCACCTGCCGTACGAACTGCTGGCTCGCATCAGCACCCGAATCATCAACGAAGTCAAAGGCGTCAACCGAGTGTGTTACGACATCAGCAGCAAACCGCCCGCGACGATCGAATGGGAGTGATGCCCGCCACGGCATCCCACCACTAATTCTGTCACTTTGCAATTGAAACAACTGCAACCGTATTCTCCGCCTCCACCTTCAGCCCTCCAAGCGAAAACATGGCCGGTCAATTCATTTACCAAATCACCGACCTGACCAAAAAACACGGTCAACGGAAGATCCTCGAAAACGTCAACCTCGCCTTTTATCCGGGCGCCAAAATCGGTGTGCTCGGCCCCAACGGTGCCGGTAAATCCACCCTGCTGAAAATCATGGCAGGCATGGACACCGAATTCGAAGGCACCGCACGGTTGGGCAAAGGGTTCACGGTCGGTTACCTCGAACAAGAGCCACCCCTGGACCCAACCAAGACCGTTTTTGAAAACGTCCAGGAAGCCGTCGCTGAACGTCAGGCCATCGTCGATCGCTACAACGAGATCAGCGGTCTGCTCGGCGAAGTCACCGACGACGACGAGATGCAAAAACTCTGCGACGAAATGGCGACGTTGCAAGACATCATCGACGCCAACAATCTGTGGGAACTCGATCGCTTCGTCGAAATGTCGATGGCGGTGATGAACCTGCCACCCAAAGACGCCGAGATCACCAACCTGTCCGGTGGCGAAAAACGCCGCGTCGCACTCTGCCAGTTGCTCATTCGCCAACCCGACTTGCTGCTGCTCGACGAACCGACCAACCACTTGGACGCCGAATCCGTTTCCTGGTTGGAACAACACCTGGCCAACTACCAAGGCACCGTGGTGGCCGTCACCCACGATCGCTACTTCCTGGACAACGTTGCTCAGTGGATCCTCGAAGTGGACCGCGGTCGAGGCATGCCGTTCGAAGGCAACTACAGCGCATGGCTGGAAAATCGTGCCAAACGAATGGCCCTGGAAGAGCGTCAACAAAAGGCTCGCGAAAAGAACTTGGCGCGTGAACTGGAATGGATCCGCATGAGCCCCAAGGCTCGCCAAGCCAAGTCCAAAGCGCGGATCAAATCCTACGAGCAAATGTCCGCCGAACAGTTCGAAGATCGTCCCGACGATCTGGAAATCCAAATCCCTTCGGGCAAACACCTCGGATCACTGGTCATCGAAGCTCATCACGTCAACAAAGCGTTTGGCGAAAAGACCTTGATGACGGACATGAACTTTCGCTTGCCACCCGGCGGGATCGTCGGCATCATCGGCCCCAACGGGGTGGGCAAGACGACGCTGTTCAAGATGCTGACCGGAAGCGAACCCGTCGACGGCGGCGAAATCAAAATCGGTGAAACCGTCGACCTCGGCTACGTCGATCAATCTCGCGACAAACTGGATCCCAACAAAACGATCTTCCAAGAGATCAGTGGTGGGCACGATTCGTTTGAAATGGGTGGCCGCGTCATGCACGCTCGCACCTACGTTTCGCGATTCAACTTCAAAGGCCCCGACCAAGAAAAGAAAGTCGGTGTGCTCTCCGGTGGAGAACGCAACCGAGTTCACTTGGCATCGCTGCTTCGCAAAGGCTGCAACGTCTTGCTGCTGGACGAACCAACTAACGACCTCGACGTGGACACATTGCGTGCCCTCGAAGAAGCGATCGCGAACTTTGCGGGCTGCGTTGTCGTGACGTCGCACGACCGCTGGTTCCTCGATCGCCTTGCAACCCATATCCTTGCGTTTGAAGGCGACGGAAAAGTGGTTTGGTGCGAAGGCAACTTCGACACCTACGAACGCAATCGTCGTGAACGCATGGGCGAAGACGCCGACGATGACTCGCCCAAATCCCGATACAAAAGCATTCACGCGGGCTGATCCAGCTTCGCGATCGCAGCCTCCGCGACACTCGCGGAGGCACTCTCTTCATTCACCCATCTGTTTCCTTTCCACCTTTTCAAATTCATGACGATTCTGCGCACAGGCACCAACGAAAAGTACGCCGACGGCTATGCAGCCGCTTTCGGTGGCGGATCCTCCGCCTCGAAAAAAACCGCGAAGAAAGCGACCAAGAAGGCAACGAAAAAAGCCAAGACTCAGCCTGCTCTGTCGAAGAAAAAGGCCGCCAAAAAGTCCGTGAAGAAAGCGGCGAAAAAGAGCGTCAAAAAGGCAGTCAAAGCCAAAGCCGCCACCAAAAAGTCGGTCAAAAAATCAGTCAAGAAGTCTGTCAAAAAGGCAGCGAAGAAATCGGTCAAGAAGCCCGCTAAAAAGTCCGTCAAAAAATCGGCAAAGAAAGCGGTCAAGAAGACCAAGAAGAAGAGCTGAATGCACCCTGAAGAGCGGCCGGGAAAGCCAAGCGTTTTCCCGTGCCCCTCGACACAACAGGCACGTCCTCCACAATGATGTTGCCCCCGCCAAGCATCCCGCCTTCCAACTTCCTTCGGTTCCCTTGATGCCTGCCTCACCGTCCCGCGAACCCAATGGCAACCTGCCCGACCATCAATTGGCCGCCGCAGCCTGGTCGCCGCCCTCGCAGGATGTTCAAAAAGCACTCCAGGCTCTCGTCGGGTACCTGAACTTCTCGTCCGGCCCCGCTCCCACCGCGGCCTTCTTGGCTTGGAACCAAGTTCATGACGAAGCCTCCGGTGGGGACGTTCTGAACGGACCACCGCCCTTCTTGATCATCCGAGATTGGCTGGAAGAAACCGCTCTGTCGTTGAAAGCCAGCTCGCCCGCGTTCTCCAACGTCGATCGCGCTCTCGGCCTGACCAATTTGCTCTGGTCCGGACTGCTGCCCGCCTACCTGGACTTTCACCGTGACCTGCTGTTTCACCAACCGCCTGAACTGATCTTCAACGGTTTCTTCCTGGGACGCTGCGCCGAAGTCATGGTGCAGCAGATCCGCGAAGACGAAACCATCGGCAGCGTCCAAGACGAATCCGAGCGGCTGGGACAAATCATCAGCACGCTCAATGATTACGTCGGCTACCGCCCGGTCGCCGTGCTGGAAAACCGTGCCTGCCAACCCTACGCCCACGAGTTCGTTCGCCCGATCCCGCAAATGATCCAGGGCGCTGGCATCACCGCCGGCCCTTACCGCGAATTGATCGAACGAGCCGTGCTCGCGATCAACGAAGCCCCCGAGGACATCCTGCGTGCCGCCGCAATGGATCCCCAGCAACTGCGAGAGCTCTGCCTGGACCCGCGGGCTTATGATTTCGATCACCCCGTCAATCGTCGGCCCAATTATCACTTCGGCGGATGGGACGAACATGCGATCGATTCCGATGGACGCTACGATCGATTCATCCTTCGAAGCGTGACCCTCGATTCGCTCCTCGCACGGGTCAACGAAACGCCTGACTTGCCTCGCGAGGAACTGCTCGAAGAAGCCGCCTCGGTGCTGGCCGGAACGATGCTGATGGCATCCGGCATCTCCGGTTGGGGACCGGGTTGTTACAGCAGCGATGTGACCCTGCGATCACTGATGGTGCCGATCGCCAATTTCCGCGACGAATTCTACAACTGGCGAATCTCGAGGATTGGTGGCTCGCACGGTCAACGCTTGCTCGACGAAGTCAAAACCCGCCACCAAGCGTTCGGTGCCGCTCGCCAAAACTTGAACGCGGCTCTGGCACGCCGTCGCGCCATCCAGCTGCAACACGTCCAACTGGCTCGCATCTACGCCCGCTTGGGATACCCCGACTCCGCGACCAAACAAGCCGACGTGGTCCCCGCCACCTCCGCTCGTTTGATGTGCCGCATCGATTGCGGGATGACACTGGGACTGCGAGCCCTGCGAACCGATCACTTTCCCGATGCGGTGGAAGTCCCCGAACAAACCTTCGATCTCATCCGCCGCGCGATTGAATGCGGCGCCCTGATGGACCCCTGGGACATCCTGGGATTCACCGGCAACTTCAGTTTGTACCCCGGGATTGAAAACTCGATCCACGACAGCCGACTCGACGAGTTGCTGTACATCATCGAAAACCTGTTTGGTTACATCGCTCGTGTTTGGAGCGAAGCGGCCGCGCGGGACGACGAAGTCGCCTACGAGCGAATGGACCGTCAGTACCGCGAAGTCGCCCAGTGGTGGCGAACCTTCGCCGCACACACGGTCGAGTCCGTCGAAGCAACCGATCCCTGGGAATCGTACGAATCGGCTCGCCTGGTCGCACAAGCCCTGCGTTTGTGGCACCGCGGCGGCGCCCAACGAGGCGACATCGCATTCTGGGCCCCGCACGCCGACCTGTTCGATTCACCACGTGCCTACATGCTGGTGATCTCGGCTTTGCTGGAACGCAAGGACTTCATTCCCGCTCAAGCTCTGTTGATTCACTGGCTTTGCCAAGCCGACCGGGTTGGACTTCGCAGCGGCGCCAACTCGCTGCCTCGATTGGCCGAACGCTGGCTGCTGCAACTCCGCGACCACATGCGAGAGACCCCGCAAGAGCTATGGCCGCGAGTCAACAAATTCTTCGACTACCTCGAAGCCAACGCCGAATCCTTTTGGTCAGCACCATGCTTTGAAGTCGGTGACGAAGAACCTCGCGATCGACGCCGCGACAACTGGGAACAAGAATTGGCGAATGCCAATGACGACCCCACTGATTTGCCGGAAGACGACGAAGAATCGGGTCTGTTCGATGCGGCGTACGAAAACGTCAGCTATCGCGACACAACCGATGATGGCAACGAAGGCTCCATCTTTGATACCAGCAGCGACAGCAGCAGTGTCGATGAACTGGAAGCCGAAGTGAAACGCCTGGCCAGCCGACTCGATTTCTTGCAGTCGCTCGCTCGCATGTGGGCTGTCGGTGCGGACGTCGCTCTGACCGAGATCCACTCCGCGACCGAAGCGGGCACCCAAGTCGAACCAGCGGACTCCTCGGATCCCGTTCGTCGTCAACAACAGATCGAAGCGTTGTCTGCATGGGCACGCCGCGCGGTTGCCAACCGCATCGGCCTGCTCGAACTGCTGAGCGATGTTCGTGCTTACAAGATCAAACCTGCCGGCACCGACAAAGATTCAATGCGAATCTATGATCGCCGCCGCGTTCTCCGCGACAGCCTCATGGAACGGGTCATCACCACCGCGGTGGAAATGGCCGATGCCAGACGCTTGATCGCCAGTGCTTTAGGTGCCCTCCAAGGCAAACTTCCCGAGGACGTCGGGGAAGAGTTTGCCGAGGATGACGCCGGTGCCATTGAGCTGTTCTCGGCACTGATCGCGGGCGATTCGGAACGAGCGCGTGAGCGGTTCCCTGTCTTCATCGAAGCGATCCTCCACCGCAGTCTGCTGTACATCCCGCTGTCCCGCGGCGGCGACCCAGTCAAAATCTATGTGACCCGGCTGAGAGAACGCGTGCTCCGGCACTTGCTGCACTGGCTCCCGCGACGCGGCCTGTTTGCAGAAACCTGTCGCCTGATCGAAACCGCTCGCCAAATGGAACAACGGCATCCAATCGGTGCCGGGGCCGTGACGGAATTTGATGGCTTGTATCGTGCCGGGTACCGATCACTGGTCTGCTCCATCGCCGAAGCCGTGCTGCACGCCACCGCTGGCGAACCGCCCTCCCCTGCCCCCACCGAATCACCATCCGCCTCGCGCGAACTCAGCGTCACCGACCAAGACGCGATCGCCGATCGCTTGATTCCCCTGCTGGAACGGTTGACCGAAACGATGCTGGGCAGCTGGCTGGCCCACAGCCAAACGCTTCGCCTGTCACCACTCGAAGCCGTCAGCGACCCGGCGAAATGGGAACGCTTGATCGAGTTCATTCAGCGTTACGGCGACCCAATCTTCACACAAGGTTTTCTACAACTCAGCAACGTCCGTGCGGTGCTGCACCAAGATGTCTCATCCTGGTTGGAACGAGCCGTGACCGATGGAGACGACTTGCTGGAAGACACGCAGCTCTTCCGAGATCTCGAGCTCGGCAAGATCAAGATCAACGAAGCCTCTCGCTGGATCACGCTGGTGTTCGAATCGTTGCTCGATCACCACGCTGAATACCAAGACTACAACAGCACAACGACCCAAAGCGATCGTGGCGAACTGATCTACACATTCCTCGACTTCTTGCGACTTCGCACGCGTTACGAACGCGTTGCCTGGAACTTGAAACCGATCATGTGGACCCACGAAGTCCTCGTCCGGATGGGACTCGACCAAGCGTCGCTGGGTTGGCGAGAAAGCCTGAACGAACGCATCGCCGCCGAAGCCGAACTGTACGTTCAAAAACTGCGAGAATTGCAACGGCGGCATTCCATGCGCATGCCCACCATCGCCGACCGCATCGAAGAACGCTTCGTTCAACCCATGACCATCGACCGCATGCGATCGTTGGTCGAACCCGCCATGAATGATGCCGAAGCGGACCGCCACAGCGCCGCATTCGAACAACTCGAAGCGGAAGCCAACGAACTTTCACGGACTCCCGTCGGCGTCGGCCTGGATCTTCCGCCGTGGCTGAGCGCTCTGGAAGACGAAGTGGAAAAAATTGGCAAGCGAAACCTGATCAGCGAAATCGACCCGCAAGAACTGATGACGATCCCGGTCAGCCCGCTTTCGCTGGACGAATTGCAAACGCAACTCTCGACCGCCCAAACGCAAGGCCGACGATTGCCTCACATCCGTCGCCGAAAGTCATGATCCGGCCGCCGGCTCAGGCAATTTCGCCCAGCCGATCGAACTAGCCCAGCCGATCGAATCAGCCCAGCCCATCGAATCAGCTCAGCCGATCAGCTGCTTCCGCGTGCGAGCCACCCCGTGCACAGGCCACACCAGTGCACAGGCCATTCAGTGCACAGGCCATTCAGTGCGCCACTTCCCAATGCGACCGCGGAAAGCTTCCGCTGGTCCGCTTCCAGTTGAAATCACGAAGGTTTTCGAAACCGCTTGAAAGTGACGGGCAACTCAAAGGAATCTCAAAAAGTCGAAATTTTTTTGATTCACGGTTCACGCAAAATGAAGCCCCTAAGCCTCCCAGTCAGCGGCCGACACCAAAGACATTGAGAGAAAACAGGGGAGTGATCCGCCCCTCTACCTCGACCAAAACCTCCCATCTTTCCTTTTTCGCCTATCCGCAACAGGTCAGAGGGGGCACTCAAGTGAAGCGGACGGGGTGCCGATCAAGATTGGCTCTCCTTTATCGCACCGATATACTCCCGGCTTCTAGTCTCATCCTTGAAACGTTGAAAATCGATGTCCAATACGCTTTCCGCTCCGCCGAATGCTTCTCCGACCGACACCTCGTTTCCACATCTTGAGCTTTCATCGGAACTAGCGCGTCACTTGACGATCACGCTGGGACACGATTTCACTGGCGACTCAACTGACAAACAAAACAGCGAGTACCTGTACCAGGCATTGGCGATCACCGTCCGAGATCGCCTGGTACCGATCTGGCTGGAAACATGGAAGAAAACTTGCCTGAGTGAGGACCGCAAGGTTTATTACCTGTCGCTGGAATTCTTGATCGGCCGCTCCCTCACCAACGCAGTTGAAAACCTCGACCTGGACGAAGACGTTCGCAAAGCCCTGCGAGCCTACAGTGTCGGAATGGAAGAAGTCGCCGACAAAGAACTCGACGCCGGTTTGGGCAACGGTGGCCTCGGCCGTCTGGCCGCTTGCTTCCTGGACAGCTGCGCCAACCTGCAACTGCCCGTGGTGGGTTACGGCATCCGCTACGAATACGGCATGTTCCATCAACACATCGAAGATGGACGCCAAGTCGAAGACCCCGATCGTTGGCTGCGAGACGGCAACCCTTGGGAAATCAAACGCCCCGAAGACACCCGTCGCGTTCGTTTCTACGGTCGCACCGAAAACTACTACGACGAACACGGGACCCTGCGTCCTCGTTTGGTCGATTCTCACGATGTCTTGGCCGTCCCCTTCGACATGCCTGTCCCAGGCTATCGCAACGACACCGTCAACACCCTGCGATTGTGGAAAGCGTCGACGACCGACGTCTTCAACCTCAGCGAATTCAACGCGGGCTCGTACCCCGAAGCCGTCGCAGCAAAGAACGATGCTGAACAAATCTCGATGGTGTTGTATCCCAATGACGCCAGCGAAAACGGCAAGGAACTGCGTCTGAAGCAGCAGTACTTCCTCGTCTCAGCTTCACTGCAAGACGTGATCGCCCGTTGGGTCGAACAGCACGGCGAAGACTTCAGCGATTTTGGACGCAAAAACTGCTTCCAGCTCAATGACACTCACCCCGCCTGTGCCGTCCCTGAGCTAATGCGGTTGCTGATGGACGAACACGGCTTGGAATGGGACGACGCCTGGGACGTGGTCGCACGTTGCATGGCGTACACCAACCACACACTGCTTCCTGAAGCCTTGGAACGCTGGTCGGTGGCACTGTTCAGTCGCCTGCTGCCACGCCTGCTCGACATCATCTACGAGATCAACGCTCGGTTCCTGAAATTGGTCGACCAGCAATGGCCGGGCGATGTTGCCATGCGTCGCGAAATGTCGTTGATCGAAGAGGGTGACAACCCGCACATCCGCATGGCTTACCTCGCCATCGTCGGCAGTTTCTCTGTCAACGGAGTTGCCGGACTGCACACGCAGTTGTTGGAATCAGGACTGTTCAAACACTTCAACACACTGTGGCCTCGCAAGTTCAACAACAAAACCAACGGCGTGACCCAGCGTCGATGGTTGTCGCACTGCAACCCAGGCCTGCGGGATCTTCTCAACGAAACCATTGGGGAAGGTTGGCAAAAAGACCTGACCAAGATCAAAGAGTTGGCTCCGTTTGCGACCGACGCCGAGTTCCGCAAAAAATGGATCGACGTCAAGCAACAAAACAAAGCTCGCTTGTCCGATTTGGTGGTTGCCGAAACCGGGGTTCGCTTTGACACGTCCTTCATGTTCGACGTTCAAGTCAAACGGATTCACGAATACAAACGTCAACTGCTCAACGTCCTGCACATCGTGCACCTGTACGATCGTATCCTGCGAGGCGAAACAGCCGGCATGGTGCCGCGTTGCGTGTTGATCGGTGGCAAAGCGGCACCCGGCTATCACGTTGCCAAGCTGATTGTGAAGCTGATCAACGATGTTGCGAAAAAAGTCAACAACCACCCCGCTGCCAACGACTTGTTGAAAGTGGTCTTCTTCCCGAACTACCGGGTCTCTTCGATGGAAGTGATCTGCCCGGCAACGGAGTTGTCCGAGCAAATTTCAACCGCGGGCAAAGAAGCCTCCGGCACGGGCAACATGAAATTCATGATGAACGGCGCGCTGACGATCGGAACGCTGGACGGTGCCAACATCGAAATTCGCGAGAACGCGGGTGCGGAAAACTTCTTCCTGTTCGGATTGGATGCTTCCGAAGTGACCGAACTGAAGAAGGACTATCGTCCCAACGACATCATCTCCTCCGATGATGACATCGCCCGGGTGATGAATCTGCTGGAAAGCGGGCACTTCAACCCTGACAACCCAGGTTTGTTCGATCTGTTGACCAGTGGCTTGCGAAGCCCGCAAGACCCTTGGGTGACGATCGCTGACCTGCGGGCTTACTTCGACTCCCAAGCCGAAGTTGGCAAGGCGTACCAGAACGTCGATCACTGGAACGAAATGAGTATCCTGAACACGGCCGGCAGCGGGTGGTTCAGCAGTGACCGAACGATCCAGCAGTACGCTGACGACATCTGGGACGTGCGTCCGCTAAGCTAACCCTGGACTGCGAAATGTTTGAGATTGCAGGTCGCGAACACGGTGCGACTTTTGTCACCTCTCCCTCAGCTTTGCTGGGGGAGAGGTCGAACAGGCCGATGGAGGCCCTGTTCGGGTGAGGGGGCGATTCACAGCAAACCGGCTTTTGGGCCTCGTTTCACATCGCGTGCCCCCTCACCCGGATCTCGCTGAACGCTCGCTCCGACCTCTCCCCCAACTTCGTCGGGGGAGAGGTAACAGCCAAGAAACTGTCCACGAAAACGCTGTGTCAACACCCACTTTTGAACAGCCCAGGCTAGTCCCAATCGCGAACACGGTGGCCTTCTCAGGCTGTTGAGAATGATTTCAGCGGCCGCTTCGCAACGTTTGAACAAGACAAACAAGCGGCCCACGAGAGGCCAGGCCTCCCGGGTTGCGAACGTTACGCCGCGCCGAGCCCCATCGCTCGTCGCCACGCGCTGAATTGGCCCATGTGCATCATCATGTGGCCGCCCAGATAAAAGGCGTGCATTGCACCGATCGTCCCGAACTTGGCTCTCATTCTTTCGTTCGGATTTTCAGGGGCAAACGCGGAATCATCCGCTGTCAGCAGCGTTTCAATCGCGGCTGCGTGCCCCGCGGCAAACTTGGAAAGAATCTCGTCCATCGCCGGGTACAGCTTCCCGTCGGGATCGTCCAAGCATGTCGCCTGAGGCGAAAACAATGCCTCGTACTTCTCCGTTGGAGCAATCGCGGTGGCATCGCACCCCAATTCGCTGACAACCCGCGAAGGGTACAAACTCAAGTGCCCCAGGATAAATGCTGGGTGATTCGATTCGATTGTCTGCCCGCCCACAGTGGCAAAGCGAGCGAATTGTTCGGGGGAAACCCCTGCCATCATCCGATCCGCATAGCCGACGCAAAGCTGAGCGGAATCGGCAATCATTTGACCAATCATGTCTGTTTCTCTAGAAGGAACGAGTCGTTGCTGCTGTTGTAGCCGCCCGCCGATCCCATCGAAAGCCAAGGCTTGTGTTCAGATCGAAGGAGCGGGAGGACAGACCCAAAATGCTCGTCCGATCAAGCAGCCCGACGGCTAATTTCCCGCGATGACCGTTCGGCGAGACTCGCTTCCGAAATCCAATCGTCACATCCCATCGCGGATCCATCCAGCGTCCCTGGATGGAACCAAGGCTCCGGAAAATAGACCCGCCGAGAAGCGTGAGATTGTCCGAGATACGCTCCCCACCAACTGAAGGTGCTGTTGGCGATCACCACATGCCGGCACTGAGCGATCAAATGCAGATCCTCGTGAGCCGTTTGCCCGTCGGTGTGCTGCACCGGCGTGAACGGGATGCCAACGTCCAAGTTGGATTCACACCACGGAACGTCATTTGAAAACAAGTAGAGTTTCAAATCGGTTTCTCGCGCCGCCAAATCCAGCAAGCAACTGCGGTAATAGTCCGCGTCCAACGTCCGGTAGATCTGCTTCGCTTTGGTCGAGGTCACATAGTCACCGCGACGAACATGAATCGCGACGCTGTTTTCGGTGTTCATCTGCTCTGACAACCGCTGGGTCGTCTCGGACGGCGTTTCTCGCAGCCGCAATTCCTCTCGCAGGCTCTCTCTCAATCCGGGAAAGAACTTCTCGCTCTGCCAGTACCCATCCAAGTAGAGATCGCGTTCTGGCGTGATCAGTGACTCCCGAAACCCGAATGGTTTTTCGCGACGAACCGGAAGTGCTCCGACATAACCAGGGACCATCCGTCGTCCGAATTGGTCCCAGGCCCGTCCCACCGGAGTCCGACGAAACTTCCCCGGCACCCGAGAGCGATCGACATCCGACAAACGTGACGCTGAGATGCTGAAATGGTTGATCGCCAGTGGATGCAAGCGATACTCCTCAAACGCGGAGTCATCGATCAGCAACGTTTGATAGGTGCGTCGAGCCAAGGAATGCCCAAACGCATACTGAAACAATTGATTGCCAAGTCCGCCGATCAAACGTGTCACGATCATCGATTAAGCCACCTTGCGAATCTGAGTCGGCCGCACAACCGCAGCGTGCGCTTCATCGAGCGTGCGGATCAGACGTTCGAGTTTGAGGTCATCCATCATCGGACTGAGCCCCAGATAGAAGCCTTGTTCATGGATCCATTCGGCACCGGGATAGTCCTTGGGATTGACATCGCCGAGCAAACGGGCCGCTGGTTGACGAGCAAAGTTCCCCGTCACAACCGGCCGAGTCTCCACGCCTGCTTGTTCCAAGTGCGCCAACAATTCGGTTCGCGAACCAACCGCCTCACCCTTCAACAACATTGGCAACGCAAACGGGCTGGCTTGGCCCGCGGTGGGCGTTTCAAAGCATTCAAACCAAGACTGACTGTCAGCGTACGTTGCAAAACGTCCCGCCAATTCTCGACGGCGATCGTTCATGCCGTCCAGTTTCTTGAGTTGCTCCAAACCAAACGCGGCTTGCAATTCAGTGGGTCGGAGGTTGAATCCCCAGTTGATGAATCGATAGCGATCATCCACCACCGTGGGATTCGACACCGCTTTGGTGGAACCAGATGGAGTTCCGCCTGCGGGCGACTTCAATCCACGTGACCAACCGTGGGCTCGTAAAACACGAAGCGCGTCTGCATCCTCTTCGTTGTGGCAAGTCACCATGCCACCTTCCATCGTGGTCATGTGATGGGAAAAGAAGAAACTGAAGCTTCCGCCCAATCCAAAGTTCCCGACATGTTGATCGTCGTACTTGGCGCCGAGTGACTCGCAACAGTCCTCGATCAAAATCAGTTCGTGCTCTTCGCAGAATTGCTTCATCCTCGTCATGTCGATGGGGTTGCCCATCAAATGCACAGCGAAAACGCACTTGGATTTCGAAGTCAGACGTCGACGCATGTCGTCGAAGTCCACGTTCAGCGTTTGAGGGTCAACGTCAACCAAGGTGACCTTCAATCCAGCCATCAACGGCGACCAGATCTGAGTCGGCCAAGTCACGGCCGGAACCAAGACTTCGTCGCCCGCGGACAACCGAGGGTTGGATGGATTGACCAGGTTGTAAGCCAATAACAAATCAGCGGATGACCCGCTGTTGACCATCACGGCGTCGTGACAACCGATGTACTGAGCGAACTGAGTTTCAAATTCGCGAGTCAGTTCGCCCATCGACGTTCGGTAATTGACCAAACAGTTCATGGCCGCGGCAATTTCATCTCGCCCGAACGTGGGCACCGTCAACGGGTACCAGTATCGGCCGAATTCGCTGGAGGCGGGTTCGAGATGGTCATCCATCCACAACTCAAAGGCTTGCAGAGATTCCGGGGTCATGCCGCGTTCGCTGAATAAGGGTTGTTGCTGAGTGTTTGCCGGTATTCCTGAATCGTTCTGGCGATCCCGTCATTCAGCGAAACGCGGGGCTCAAACCCCAATTGCTTGAGTCTGGTGTTGTCAGTGCACTTGCGAGGCATCCCATCAGGGCGAGTCGTGTCCCAACAGATCTGACCTTGGAACCCTGTCTGTTCCGCGATCATGCCCGCCAACTCGGCGATGCTGACGTCGGTGCCAGGACCAAGGTTGATGATCTGCCCATCGGTTTCCGCATCGAAGAGATGCAACATGCCGCGAACCACGTCCTCGACATGAATGAACTCACGCTTGGCAGATCCGGTGCCCCAAAGCGTGACCGACTCCGCGTTCTGGTCCACCGCATCAGAAAATCGTTTGACCAACGCACTGAGCACATGACAGCGTGCCAGGTCAAAGTGGTCACCGGTGCCGTAAATGTTGCACGGCATCGGCAGGACACACTTCATCCCCATCTGTTTCTGATAGCTCTGTGCCAATCGCAGGCCAGCGATTTTCGCGAGGGCATAGCCTTCGTTGGTTGGCTCCAGTGGACCCGTCAAAAGCGAATCCTCGACCATCGGCTGCGCACATTCGCGGGGATAGATGCAAGTGCTGCCAAGCAACAACACTTTCTCCACGCCAGCTTTGGCACAAGCACTGAGTTGGTTGACAACCAAGCGAAGGTTCTCGTCCAAAAAACCAACCGGGTCGTTGATATTCGCGACAATCCCGCCCACTTTTGCAGCCAGCAAAAACGCGTGCTTGGGTCGATGCTGCGAAACATAATCCTGGACCGCGTCAGCCGAGCAAAGGTCCAGCTCGCTTCGCGCAGGTGTCAACAGGTTGGTGTAACCCGCCGTTTGCAGGTGCTTCGTTAAAGCGGCACCGACCATGCCCGCGGCACCGGTGATCCATATCGGTTCGTCTTGCCGCACTGAAAATCCTTTTTCTTCGGGCACGATTTCGTCTTGAGTTCCGAGGTCGTCAAACCCTCCATGTTTCCAACGACTGAAGGTTCTTGTAGGAAACGACTTGCAACAGATTCAATGTCAATTTCTGGTTCAAGCAGCGTCCTTGCGGGAACGCGTGGCGATTTGAAAACGGTAAATCGGACGCAAGACCTCCCGTTTCACTCGGTCGGTCACCGCCATTCTTTTGCGACCGCCACCGATCGTGCTGCCACCCAAATTCGCGGATACCTCCTGCACGCACGAGGGCTGCATCACCACCACGCGAACCCCCGTGACCCATCGCATTTGAATGAAGGCGTCAACTGGACGATCAATCTGCTCGGAAGCGGCCAATAACTTTTCCGCTGCTTCTCGTGTCACCAGCTGGGCCGATGTCCGCAGCGGAATCACATCGGGACACAGCAGCGACCACTTGGACTGCCGTGCCATGACTCGATGCGGAGCAGCAAACGGACGCACTTGAAATTGCACGTAGTCCCCCGGTTTGGCATGGTCACTGGCGAAGGCCAGCGACTCGTCAAAGCCCGGTTCAAATTCGATGTCGTCCTCGACGATCAACGTTTGCTCCCAGCCCTCATCAACGATGCGTTGCCAGATGCCTCGATGACTGAGAAAGCACCCGACTTCACCGACGTTCAGCGAAAACGGATAGGAAGGTGAATGCAATCGCGGCTCGACCCAACGCTGCAATTCTTCGGCAGGCAACAGTTTGCCGTCAACGGCTTCATGAACCGCGCAGGGCACCGGGCACGTTTGAAGAATCCGCTGGACCTGAGGTTGCCGTGCGGTCGCTCGCCGCAACGTGACAACGAGTGCTTGAGACACGTTCATGTTTTCGACCTCGTGGGAAATCCATTCGAGTGCGTGGTCGTGACTGTAAAATATCGTTGTCGAAAGAATTGGGCGTTCACCGTTTTGAGACGGCGTTCTAGGCTGCCATCATTGCGGGAACACATGCTTCCAACTCCGTTTCCTCTTCGGTCCAACTCGAATCGTACTGCAACCAGTAGTCCCGGACCCAATCCACGGGACCATGCCCGAATTTGCGTTGTGTGCCCCAGCGGTAGTTGCCCTGTGGAACCACATCAATTGGCCGAGGGTCCCCATGAAACACAATCACCTTGGCTTTCGCAGGACGCTTGACTTTGGGGAAAATCTGGTTGATCGGGTAGTACTTCAGACAGTGCCACTTGAAGCTGGAGGTCCAGGCAAACGGCCAGTAATTCACCTCCTCAGCATTCTTGGTCAAGAAATCTTGGTCGAGGTCAAAGCGATCGAAACACTCTTGCTGGTGTTCGTTGAATTGTCGAAACAATTCAGCTTGCTCACCGGGATAAAATCCCAGGATCGATCCCTGAACGCCACGGTCGGGACGCATCGCAAGCGGAGCCAAACTCCATAGCGTTGGATTCCATTCTCGCAACGCGTGGAAACCTCGCTTGGCCTCCAAACGATCGAAGAACCCATCCAGGTTCTGATTGATCAGCACGTCGAGATCCAAATACAGTGTTGGCTCGTCGGCAGGCAAAACCCCCGGTGCCAGAATCGACAGCTTGGGCCAACACCCCTTTTCCTGATGCTCCAAGGGGATGCCTAAGTCGGGCATCTGAATTCCTTCGACCCCATCAGTCAATCCAGGCACATTGTCGGTGACGCAAACAAAACGATGTGGACGGTTCAAATTGGCCGCCACAGCATTTCGCAAAACAGTGACATACGATGCGGGAAATGCGTCTAACCAGCGAGTGCAGACAACCGTCGCCATGGTCTCGCCTTCCTTGGTGAGAAATGGACATAGAAAATCCCGTCCAACGACGAGAAACATGTGTTTCCCGCGGAGATTAGCGAAGTCGGTTGTTGGTGACCAGTCCGATTGAGTGTGATCGCTCAAACCAGCGTTTTCGACCTCAAGCCGCCTTTTGATGCGATGTTTCGACTTCCGTGGACGCGGCCAAGTTCTCCCGTCGGGGGCTGAATCTTCGGACCACCTTGATCGCCCAATCAACGCCATTGACGAACGCATGCTCCGTTCTGGAATCAGGCCCGCCATAAATCGGCAAGTGACGGCCAACCCGACCGGCCGCTTCGCGAAGCAAGAATTCAGAAACGGCAGGGTGACTATTGAACATCTGAATGACGAATGCCAGGGATCCCAAGGTAGGGATCACACCAATCACCAAGGCTTGCATGTGAGGCGTTGCGTCATGCCGTGACGCCCAAGCACTCTGCAATGTGACCAACGTTCGCAATCCCGGAAGGATTAGAAACGGAGCGGCCGCGTACCACCAACTGCCTCCCGACAAGGAAGCTGCCATGCCAGTCAATTTCAACATGGAGACCACAGGAGAAAGCGTCTTGATCGCAAGGTGCTTTGCCATTCCACGCGCGTAGACACCGACACCTGGTTCGTCAAAGTCGTTGCGCAATCGCCTGCCGGTGGAGACATCCAGCCATCGTCGCGACTCCCAGCGTCGAACCGACCTGTGAAACAATCGGCGTGCCGTTCGAGCTTGATGATGCCGACTCGTCAGGATGGCCCACGCCCGCTGCCGCCGCAGGGCTCGCAACCGAGCGTCCGCCACCAATCGATGCCATTTCGGCGAGAGGCAGATTGCCAAAACGCTGTTGAGATGAAACCGCAAGAGCGACTGGCGGCGATGCCGGGAAACCCTTCCCTGTTCCTGCCAACACCGCGTTTCCCGGTGCCGATGACACCGCATCGCTGATCGTCGGAAGCGTGAATCAAGCACCAATCGACCCGCCTGACGGCGCACCCGCTCGCTGCCGACCACTTTTTGAAACAATCGGCCGAAAATGGGCAACAAACCAATGATCCAAAACCCCAGCCAACACCATTTGTCGTTCACCAGCCGGTGCTCGGTCGTATCATCAATCGTTCGCTCCAACGACCAACGACCGATCATCTCTTCGCGATACAACGCCCGTCGGTCTGCCGAGGCCCATCGCCAAGGTTTACGAAACGGCGCGATTTCGGTGTCTTTCCAAGCCGTGGTGTGCACGACGAGACGGTCCACATCTTGTCGCCATTCTCCCTCGACGCCCTGAACGCAACGCAAAAGCAGCTTAGAATCCAAGTCATCAAACGGGAAAACGCTGCCTTGTTTCCAAGCCAAAACGAGATAGCGAAGCACCAACACCGCTGGGATTCCGGACTCTAAATCGATGATGGTGAGATCGGCTCGCTGGCGTCCCGGCAAATCCCCTTCTGACTCGTCTTGCCCATTCGATCCGTCAAACAATCGCAGTCCAGGACGGTCGCTGATCAACAAGTTCGCCGTGGAAACGAGAGCTCGCGGAGAAACCTGCCAGCCTGAACCATGCATCCCCCAGCCCACCAAACGATCTTCCAGCTGTCGCATGGTGCCAACCAACGGACTCATTTCGTCAGAATCATCCCGTTTGACAATTGGGCCGCGTCCTTCGATCCACTCTGCCGCGAGCACCCAGGCCTGGCGAGGGCGATCAAACCGGACATACAACGGCTTCGCTACGCGGACGCCGCTGCCCTCACGCTCCAGCAATCCCGCCACCACCCGCCGCCGGTAAAAACTGGCATGGATGGCATGACGATTGGAACGGTAGGCAAACGGGGCTGCGAAGGCGATGCGATAGATCACCCGGGTCAACATGCCAGGGGCAAACACCTTCTCGACACAACGCGTGGTGGTTCCGTCCGCCCACTGAGCATCCACCAGTTCCGCCGATGCCGCACGCCCGTTGCCTAGGACGCCCACACGCTGCACACGGATGGGAACCGGAATCGAATTTTCAGTCGAGAGTCCCAATGCTCAGGCCGCCCGGGTGAATCGTTCAGGATCAAGCCGAATCGTTGCGTTGGCGTCTTCCCCATCTGACAACTCTGACGCGGAATGCCCAACCGAATTCGACTTGGAGAAAAACAGGACAACCGTCATCAGCAAAAAACAGCAGGGAATCAAGAGCTCACACAGCTCTTCGACATGCCCCGCGGCGACCTTCCATTGGACCGGCAAAACCACTCCGTTCCGTCCCAACGTCCCCAGTCCCATGTCGATTGATTTCGAAAACACGACCAAAAGACAGGCCGCGATTGGCAGCACTCCCAGCCAACTTCCCGCCACGAAACGATTGCGAACAAGTTTGGCGTAGCGTCCGCACAAAGAAACGACAGTCGCCGTTGCCACAACAATCACCAATGCCGCGATTGCTTTCGACATCAGCGATACATCATCCCGCAGATAGAACGACGTTTTTAGGAAACTGCCTCCCGTGAACCGGGAATGAAAATCCATTTCCCGTGCGAAAAAGAGACACAAAACCGCTGTGAGCAAAAACGGATGACGTGGGCAGCGGACCGATGGTTTCCAAAGTTTCATGGCACCGGCCATCAGCAAACTGGCGGCAACTACCAAATAAAGATACGCCGAAAGAGACTCGACCCAGCCACCTTCACTGATGATCGCATCTCGCAGGGGCAATCCCACCCACAGCAACGCGTAACAAGCGACCAGCACGAACCCGATCCCTGCTCCCAACGCGAGAGACAACCTCCCTCCCCCGGCTCGCCACCTTGCAGTGTCACGCCAATCGATCCGGTGAATCGGGTCATCAAAGGACATCGGTACTCTTTAAATTATTGGAACGATTCGGGGGAGCGACGAACAGTTTTGGAAAGCTAGCAAAGCCTCACCCCGATCGGCTGTTCAAAGCGGGATCGTCCGCCCCGTCCGCTTCATCAAAACTTCATTTCGCGACCGTTGCGTATAAAGCACCGCGTCCCCTCAACTCAAGAGGAAACGGACTCCATCTCGCTCGAATCCGATTGCCAGACAATCTTTTCCAAACGCCCCTTGCCAGAACAATTGCTATCAACAGATTGATCGGCACAATCGGGCAACACCTTGAGCGGGCATCAACCGCGTTTTGGCCGCGGGATCTTGGTGCCTTTGCTGGCCCCCGTTTTCTTGGCCCCGCGACGACCGCGTCCGCGGCCGCCTGACTTGCCAGCCGATTTCTCGTCGACGATTTCTACGTCGGAGAGTGGTTTGCCAATGTGCTCTTTGAGTTGCAGCACCCGGTCTCGCAATCTTGCCGCACGCTCGAATTCCAGGTCCTCCGCCGCAGACAACATCTCCTGCTCGAGTTTGTCGACGTACTCGATCGTGATGTAGGTGGGTTCGCCGCTGTCCTGCGCCTTGCGGGTCGAATCCTTGTGGTTGGCCGCGTCGGTGTTGATGCCTTTGCGAATCGCCTTGAGAACGGTCTTCGGCACAATCCCATGCTTGGTGTTGTATTCCATCTGGATCACACGGCGACGCTCGGTTTCGTCGATCGCCATCTGCATCGAATTGGTGACCTTGTCGGCATACAGAATCACGCGGGAATTTGCATTTCGAGCTGCACGACCAATCGTTTGAATCAAACTCGTTTCGCTCCGCAAGAAGCCTTCTTTGTCCGCATCCAAGATCGCGACCAACGAAACCTCAGGAAGGTCGAGGCCCTCTCGAAGGAGGTTCACACCGACCAAGCAATCGAACGAACCAGCCCGCAGTTCCTGCAACAAATCCACTCGCTCGAATGCGTTCAATTCACTGTGCAACCATCGGCAGCGAACACCTTGTTCTTGGAAATAGTTCGCCAAGTCCTCCGCCAAACGTTTGGTCAGCGCCGTGACCAGAACGCGTTCATTGCGTTCCGCACGAATGCGAACTTGTTCCAGCAGATGCGTCACTTGCCCGCGAGCCGAAACGATCTCGACCTCGGGATCGAGCAAGCCTGTGGGGCGAATGATCTGCTCCACCACTTCGCCGCCGGTGCGTTCGAGTTCATAGTCGCTGGGCGTTGCGCTGACGAAGCAAATCTGCCCGGTGCGTTCTTCCCATTCATTGAACTTCAGCGGCCGGTTGTCGAGCGCACAGGGAAGCCGGAACCCGTGTTCGACCAACGTGATTTTTCGACTTCGGTCACCGGCGTACATCGCCCGAACCTGAGGCACGGTCACATGCGATTCGTCGACGAACGTGATGAAGTCCTTGGGAAAGAAGTCATACAAGGTGTCCGGGGTCGCACCGGGTTCTTTGCCGGACAGCGGACGCGAGTAATTTTCGATGCCGGGACAATGCCCAACCTCGGCCAGCATCTCCAGATCGAATTTGGTTCGCGCCGACAATCGCTGAGCCTCCAGCAATTTCCCTTGCGACTGAAAGACCTCGAGCTGCTGCGCCAGCTCTTCTCGCAGACTTCGGATCGCCCGTTGGATGCGGTCTTCCGGCATCACAAAGTGCTTGCACGGATAAATGTAAAGGTGCTCGACCGTTTTGATGGTCTCGCCCGACGTCGGATTGATCAGCGAGATTTTCTCGATCTCATCGCCCCACATCTCGATCCGATAAGCAAACTCTTCGTAACTGGGCCACAGCTCGATCGAATCCCCACGCACACGAAATTTCCCGCGTTCAAATTGGATGTCGTTGCGTTGGTATTGCAGATCGACAAACTTCAACAGCAAGTGATCTCGGCGGGTCTGTTCACCTTGATGCAGATCGACGACCAATTGCCGGTAATCATCCGGCGATCCCAAACCGTAGATGCTGCTGACCGAGGCCACGATCACCACATCGCGGCGACTGACCAAAGAACTGGTGGTGGCCAATCGCAACCGGTCGATTTCCTCGTTGATCGAGGAATCCTTTTCGATGTAGACGTCCCGCTGCGGAATGTAGGCTTCGGGTTGGTAGTAGTCGTAGTAGCTGACGAAATAATGAACGGCATTGTTGGGGAAAAACTCTTTGAATTCCCCGTACAACTGAGCCGCCAACGTTTTGTTGTGGCTGAGGATCAACGCAGGTCGCTGGACTGACGCGATCACGTTGGCCATCGTGTACGTTTTCCCGGTCCCGGTGGCTCCCAGCAGTGTCTGCGCGGTCTTGCCGCTTTGGATGCCTTCGATCAACTTGGCAATCGCGGCTGGCTGGTCCCCCGAAGGCGGGAACGGCTGGTGCAAATCAAAAGCGGCCGGTTCGAGTTTGGTGGTGCTCATGTCAGCACTTTAGCAAACTGTCGAATCATCCGGCACAGACCCACCGCCTCCGATTCTCGCCCCTGATTTCCAACACGCTGCCATGGCGAAGCTGTATTTCTACTATTCCACGATGAACGCCGGGAAATCCACGGTTTTGTTGCAGTCCAGCTACAACTATCGCGAACGGGGGATGAACACCCTGATTCTTTCTCCCGAGATCGACACTCGGTTTGGCAGTGGCAAAGTCGCCTCGCGAATTGGCATCGAATCGGAATCCGTTTCGTTCACCACCTCCGACAACCTGTTGGAGATCGCCCGGGCAGAGACACGATCCCAACCTCTTCACTGCGTGCTCGTCGACGAGGCCCAGTTTTTGACCCGAACCCAGGTGCGCCAGCTCAGCGACGTTTGCGACGACCTGGACATCCCCGTCTTGGCCTACGGGCTGCGAACCGATTTCCAAGGCAATCTGTTCGAGGGCAGCGAACACCTGCTGGCCTGGGCCGACACGCTGACGGAACTCAAAACGATCTGTCACTGCGGTCGCAAGGCCACGATGGTGCTGCGAGTGAGTGAATCCGGCCAAGTCATCCGCGACGGTGAGCAGGTCCAGATCGGGGGCAACGAGCGGTACCAAACGGTTTGTCGCCGTCACTTCAAAGAAGCGATCTTCCAACGCTCCGAAGACGAACTTCCCCTGCTGGATTCGAACGAACCCCGCCAATCGGAACGTTAAACCATCCAGTGGAAGCGTTGCCGCCGATGGGCAACACGTCCTACCCCGGACAAGCCTCGGTCGACTATTCTGGGGCCATGCAAGTCTCACAAGAATTGATCGATCGCGTTCTGCGACTCGTTCACGCGGCGGAATACCGTCCCAGCAAACCCAAACAAATCGCTGCCCTGTTGGAACTCGACGCGGATGGCTACCGCGAAGTCCGTCGGGTGGTCAAACAATTGGTCCTCGAAGGCCGGCTGATCTACGGCGGCAACCACCTGGTCGTCGCTGCCGCGGCCGTCGGTGGCCCCACAGACCAAATTCGCGGAACATTTCGCCGTGCCATGGGCGGCGGTTTCGGTTTCGTTCGCCCCTCCAGTGGCGGTGGCGGTGTCGACGCGGATGTTCCCGAGGACGTTTTCGTTCCCCCTGCCATGACCGCAGGTGCCCTGGAAGGCGACCTGGTCGCTGTGACAATCGCACCCAGCCGCCGGGGCGGGATCGAAGGCAAAGTGGTCGAGGTGCTGCAGCGCGCACGCCGTCAATTCACCGGCACGTTTTTCTCCTCCCCGCAACCTGACCAACCCGGTTCCGACACGATCGAAGGTCCCGTCGTTTACCTGGACGGCGTTCACTACGAAGCGCCCGTCAGCGTCGGCGACGTGCGAGGTCTGCCCCTGCAAGACGGCGACAAGATCTTTGTCGAAATCGTCGACTTCCCCGATGAAGAAACGGGCGGTGGCGAAGCCGTCATCCTCGAGCGTCTGGGAAGCAGCAAAAACCCGGCGATCGACACCCTGACGATCATGCGGCAATACGCGCTGCCCGATGAGTTCTCCGAAGAGGTCCTCGACGAAGCTCGCGATCAAGCCGATGCGTTCGACGACGACGTCGTGCCGGCAGACCGCAAGGACCTGACGGACATGCTGACGATCACAATCGACCCGTTCGATGCACGTGACTTCGACGACGCGATCTCATTGCAACGTGAAGAGGGTCGCTGGCGGTTGTGGGTGCACATCGCCGACGTCAGTCACTTTGTTCCGCCCGCTGGCAAACTGGATGTCGAAGCGCGTCGTCGCGGGACCAGCGTCTACCTGCCGGACCGCGTGATTCCGATGATCCCCGAGATCATCAGCAATCACCTCGCCTCCCTTCAGCCCGAACGCATGCGTTTGGTGAAGACGGTCGAAATTGAAATGCTGGATGATCTGACCATCACCCACAGCGAAGTTCACAACGCCGCGATCCGCAGCGACAAGCGATTCAACTACGAGCAAATCGATCAGTTCCTCGCGTCCCCCGAGGCATTCCAGAAAGACTGGGGAGACTCGATCTGTGAACTGCTGACGCACATGCACCAGCTCGCGATGCAAATCCGCAAGCGTCGCTTCAAAGATGGTGCGCTGTCGATGGACATGCCGGACATCAAGCTCGAACTGGATCGAATGGGCAAGGTCAAAGGCGCCTACCAAACCGAGAACACCGAGAGCCACCAGATCATCGAGGAGTTCATGCTGCTCGGCAACGAAGCGGTTGCGACTTGGTTGGACGACCAAGAACTCAATTTCCTGCACCGCATTCACGCACCGCCGGAACGCCGGAAACTTCGGCAACTGACCAGCTTCGTCAAAGACCTCGGCTTGGGAATTGACAATGTCGAAAGCCGCTTCGAAATCCAAGCCGTCCTGGACAAAGTCGCTGGCACCACGCTCGAAAACGCCGTCAACTTTGCGGTGCTCAAAAGCATGAGCAAAGCGGTCTATGGGCCGCACCGCGAAGGCCACTACGCACTCGACAAAGAACACTACTGTCACTTCACCAGCCCCATCCGCCGGTACCCTGACCTCAGCGTTCACCGCTTGGTGCAGCGACTGATCGAGAAGAAACCCACTCCCGATGAATCTTTCGCGGAGTTGGTCAAACTCGGGCATGAATGCAGCGACGCCGAACGCAATGCCGCCCAGGCCGAACGCGAATTGATCCAGTTGAAACTGCTTCACTTCCTGAAAAAGAAACAGGGAGAAACACTCGAAGCCGTGATCAGCCGGGTCTTCGCCGATGGCATTCACGCGCGCTGCTTGAAACTTCCCGTCGATGGCTTCATTCCCGTCACCGAGTTGCCCAGTGATCAATATCGCTTTGAACGCCGCGGGCAGGTTCTGACGGGATTCAAAGAAGGCAACCGCTTTCGACTGGGTGACCACCTGACGGTCCGAATTGGCAAAGTCGACCTGCAAGACCGGCAGTTGTACCTCGACGTCGTGAAGAACCACTCGGCGGGCAAGAGCGATCCCAAAGGCCCCTCCGGCAGCAAGTCGAAGAAGTCGCCTCTCCGGCACCAGAAAAAGTCCGACCGACGCGAAAAGAAAAAGCGACGGCGTCGGTAGGTCAGAGGCTCTCAATCGCGACACGACCGAATGCTTGCATTCACGGTGGGGACCACCGTGCCACAGGGTTTGATTCTTTTCCAACGTAGCCATGAACGTTCTCATCCTCACCGGTGCCGGGATCTCTGCGGAATCCGGAATCCCAACCTTCCGTGACGCCAACGGATTGTGGGAAGGTCACGCCGTCGAAGAAGTCGCCACGCCACAGGGATTCGCTCGCAACCCTGAGTTGGTGCAAGAGTTCTACAACCAACGTCGCCGAGCGTTGTTGAACCCTGAGATTCTCCCCAACGCAGCGCACGTCGCACTGGCGGAATTCGAACGCGACCATCTTGAACATGGACGCGGCGATTTCCTGTTGGTGACTCAGAACATCGACAACCTGCACCAACGCGCCGGCAGCCAGAATGTGCTGGCCATGCACGGGCAATTGCTGCAAGCCCGATGCACCTACACCGAAGAGGTCTTTGACTGGACCGAAGACCTGAGCGTTGACACGCCGCACCCGGAAGATCCTGACAACGATGACTTGCGAGGCTGCTTGCGACCCAATGTTGTCTGGTTCGGCGAGATGCCGATTGGCCTGGCAAGCATCGAGAAAGCCGCCACACAAGCTGATTTGTTCCTCGCGATTGGAACATCGGGCGTCGTGTATCCCGCCGCTGGCATCGTGGCGCAAACACCCCCGCACTGCCGCCGCATCGAAGTCAACCTGGGCGACACACCTGCGTCGAGTGCCTTCGATGAAACCATTCGTGGTTCCGCCAGCATCGAAATCCCAAAGCTACTGAATCACTTCAAAGCAATGTAAACATCCGTGATCAAATCTTTGGTTTCGGTGGTTTCCGGGTCATTGCGATAGACCTCACATCCCATCGCTTTGGCCATCTTCATTTTTTTGTAGCGGATGTACTGAATCCCACCCGACCAAGCGTTCCCAAGATGGGCGTAGTCACCGATGTGCCGGACCAAAAGAAACTTGCCGGCGGGCACGGTGTCCGCCACACAGTCCGCCGGAACGCGCGTGCCTGCATCGGCCAAGTAACCAGCCGTGTAATCGAACCATCGTTTGCGAAGGTCCGACGTCGTGTGATACAGGCTGGCCCATTCATGAATGCGTTCATCATCTTCGCGATAGTGTGGTTTGACACGCTCCAGCGTCGCTGACATGTGGCAACCGATGTCATCCATCGTGCAGCCTCCCCGATGCCCGATGATCATGCGGTCGGGTTCGTTGACCACACCTTTGATTTCCAGCTTCGAAAGCACTTCGCCAGTTTCGACAAACTGCTTGAACATCAACAACCCTCGCTCGTAGTCCATCCCCACGAACATTTCCATCATCGATCGCATCCAGAACAAAAACCAAGGCAACTTGCCTCGCATGTGCCAGGTGATCTTGGATCCCGGTCGACCATCCGTCATCACGGGATGAATTTCGAACTCCACTTTGGACTGCGACTTAAACGGCTTGATGAACGCCAGATCGGCTTGGACCGACGAGTTTGCCGATCGGCTCTGCGGAGCCTGAAGTTCGCGGTGGGTCATCGAACCCTCACCAACCAGCTCCCCCTTCCAGTGATACGTCGCTCCCAATTCATTTGACGGATTGCTAACGGTCACTTCCGCATCAGGATCCACCTGCAACCAAGGCGACCAGCGGGTCCAAGTCGAATAGTCCCTGACCGCGTCATAAACATCGCGTGTATCAGCGTCGATCGTTTGGGAACGTTGAATATGAAACGCGGGCATGGTGAATTCGTCCCTTCGGAATGACAAGCGGAACAGCGTCGCACATCCTAGCAAAAAGACAACGCAGCCAGGCTGCGATGTCACTGCCGACCCAAGCCCCAGACCTCTCCGCCAATCGCCTGCGACGCCCCACCGCTCAGTTTTCGCCCAGCCACTCCAATTCCACCAGCACTGGACGATGGTCTGAAGCGAGGGGTTCGTCCAGGACCATTGCTTTGACAATTCGCCACGAATTTGCTGGACGCACGACAACATAGTCCAGTTGTCGAGTGGGCGATTCTGCAGGAAAGGTAGGCATCGGTTCCGACGTCGCCATTCGCCATTCCTGCTGCAGCATTTGAATCGCCTGGGAATCCGGCGAGGCGTTGAAGTCGCCTGCAAGAATCATCGGCAGGGTGCCTTGAGCAAAAAGCCGGTCGAGTTCCCGCGTCTGTCCTTCACGCAAGTCGACGCGAGCATGATGCAAATGCGTCGTCCCGAAAAGAAAAGTGTTTCCGTGAATCTGAAATTCAGCCACTCCAACAATCCGCCGTTCGCGATCTGGTTCACCTGGCAACCAATGCACCTTGAAGGCTTGGATCGGGTGCTTCGATAGAATCGCCTGCCCATACTCTCCGCCGCCATAGTCCAGTTGCTTCGCAAACTGCCCAAACAGACCCGTTTGTGCGGCCAGAACCTCGATTTGGTTGACCACTCCGGTCCGCCGAGTGTTTTGGTCAACTTCCTGCAACGCGACCAAATCGGGGTCGACTTTTTGGATGATCTTCGCCAAGCGGTTGAGGTCGAGCTTGCTGTCTGTCCCTTCACCATGGTGAATGTTGTAGCTCAGGACCTTCAGCTGAATCGGTAAAAGGGAGTCATCCCCTCGCACCAACGAAGTGCCCAGGAAAGGCACAAACACCATTGCCATGAGCAGCGTTTTTTGAACGACCACACCGAAGTCCAATTCATTTGCGTTGACACGAGACGAAACCCGTTCCGAGTTGATCAAACCAGCAACTGGAAGGGTCGAACAAACCGAAATCGTTCCAAGGAAGGTACCTTCGCTCAATTCCGGGATCGACTCCCCACCAGATGGGAACCAATCAATCGCCAGTCCGACCATCCAAAGTTCGGCCTGGGACCCACCCCCCCCCATTCAGTCGAAAGCAACCACACCCTTGGAATCCGCCTCCAGCTCTCCAACTGGAAAAGATCCGATCGATCCATCTCGCCTGCGCCCCAAAATCGGAAGCGGACTCGGCCATTCAGCAAGCCTCACTTGAACAAGACAACTCGAGCAGGCTTCGATTGCTTGCTCCGCCCAGCTACACTGGTTCGCTCGCACGAGAGTCAGACGGCACATCCCAACCTTCTCCTGGTGAATCAGGAGGGGGGAGAGCCAGGAGGAAAAAGCCAGTCGCTCACATGCGAGACGATGCCCCGTAATCGCATAGCGAATAACGATTCGCCTCGGAAGGAGCGACTGGCTGTCGGAAAAATAGTGGGCGGCAGAATTCCCGGTGCGCAAGAGAGGCGCAAAGGGGCTCCATTTCAACAAGAAACACAGGTTTTTGAATGGCTCACGCCAACGCTCAGCTCAAGCAAGTCCGCCAAAGTTTAGGGTTGTCGCAGCTGCAGCTCGCGATGCGGGCGGGCGTTTCCTCGCGGACCGTCCAGTTTGCGGAATCCGGTCAAAATGTTTCTCTCGGTACCATGCGCCGAATCGCCAGTGCACTGGGCATGGAATCGGACCAATTGATTCGCATCGACCCCGGCACGGGCCAAGACGCGTTCGCGGATTTGCCCTGGTCCATCGCCGACCGATTCCGAACCAACCGCCGCTTCGATCAGGGCAGCCTGTGCCGCAACGAATCCGAGGTCGTCGACATCGTTCGACAATTGCGAGAGAACTTCAGCGTTCAAATCCAAAAATGGGGTTCGACGCAAAGTCAGCAGCACGCCCTGTTGCGAGACAAAGCGATTGACGAGGTGTACTTTCGCTACGAACAAAGGTACGTCGAATTGTGGCGAAGGAATCCAGCCTGCATTCGCTTGGATTGCTACGACGAGACCGTCGGTGGAGTCAGCATCACGCTGCCGTTGACGGTAGAGTCCTTTCGCGCGTTCCGGGCCGGAGAATTAGCCTGGCTGGATATCTCGGCGGACGATTTGGTGGATCAATCTCAATACCTGTTGCTCGATTCCGTGACGGAGTTCACCAACCAGTGTCGTCGCCCCTGGTATCAGGTCACGGAGTCACTCAGTCTCGTCGCGTTCACTCAAGTCGCTGCTCTGGCAAAGCACCCCAATCGGTCGGATTTCGAAATGGTTTCGTTTTCAGCAAGCCCGTTGAATGAGCGAAGGCTGAGCACAATTGGCTTCGTCGCCGAACCAACCGTTGAACCCGAGTTCGACTATCCCCTCTTTTGGTTCGGGGAAGATTCGCGGATTTTGACCCAAGAGGAATATTCCAACTGGTCCACGTTCAAGCACTTCACGACCTTGATCAAATCCGTTGACAAAGCCTCCCTTCGCCGACGGATGTTTCAAAACCTTTTGGCGATGGTCAAGCGGCTGCAGCGGCCCGCAAAACGTTCGTTTGCTCGCCGGGCTGCGTGAACGCGGCCGAGTTCCACTTTGGCTTTTCCATCCATGACATGCCGTTTCGTGACATGAACTCATAGTGGTCCACTGACTGACACGGAACTCCAGTTGGCAAAGAAGTCATCGCCGGCCAACTCACACTGTTCAACGTCGATCCACTGGATGATCGTCCAGCGCGTTGCTGAAGCTCGATGACGCGGCCACGTTCAGTCCAGTATCCGGTGTGTTTCAGCCAGTCTTCCGGTTGCCACTGCTCCAGCCATTGCAGTGCCCCCTCGCAATAAAGCGACGGGTTGCCGTGAATGCAGTATCCCCCGACGACCGATTCGATGCGATCGTGGTTGGGTAGTTCTTCTCCGCCAAAACGAAGGTGGTCGCTCAACTCCGAATCGCCCCGTCCCCCGGTCTGCTCCGCATCCAATTCCAATCTCGGGTCGACCAATTGGTAAATCGGCCGTGACTCCTGATCGCGATGCATCGACGCCAACAGCGTGTGATCCAGTTCCGCCACCCCGTAAGCCTGCAGCACCGACAGACGACAACCTCGCTCGGCCAACCATCCATCGACGCTCCGCTGTAACGAAGCCGGCAAGTGGTACCCGCCCGTCGCCCACAGCAGTTCGCTGGGCCAATCCATTTGGGTTCCCAGCGCTTGAATCAACAAATCCGCCCCGGCCAAGGGCTGAGCAACAAACACCACCCGTCGATTCTCCGCTGTCGCCAGTCGCAAGGCCCGAATGCAGGTGGGCGGATGAAGGTAGGTGATGACACGAGTCATCGATTCCATCCCGCCCAAGGATGCCGGGTAGGCGTCCACCACCAACGACTGCGATGGGTCAACGAAAAATGGTTGGAGCGCCGGAAAGGTGCTCACCAGTCGCTGCATCTTTTCAGCGGGCTGCCCACTGTCGATGACGCGAAACTTGTACGGGTCCAACGACGTGGACCCCGCCGAATAAGACAGGATTTTTCCGTTCATGCCACCGCCGCCAATCTCAACGAGCCAACCTTGGCAACCGCACCGGTCTGAGCAAACGATCCACAGCACATCTCCACGAGCGGCTGTTGATCCACTTGGTTTGGGATGCCATCGAACAGGTCCTGGCAATACGAACGCTGACTCGCATCGACCGCCATCAACAACACGTTGCTTGGCGTTTGCAAATCGGGATGAACGAAGTCAAACCCGGGCAGATACGTGAACCCGATGCGGCGATAAAACGCTTGCATGCGCACGTCCGCATTGACGATCGAGATTCGTTTCCCCCTGCTCAATTGATCTTCCCAAGCACGACGCACCAGCGTTCGAAGAGCTTGAATCGGTGTGCTCGGTCCACGTCGAATCCGCAACTTGCAAGTCGCGATCAGTTCGTCGCAATGCTGTTCCAACAAGACCGCTGGATAGTGATCCTCACAATCCAGCCGCCCATTCGCAGCCGCCTGAACCGTCAGCGCCCCGAGTGGCTGCCCCTGCCAATTCAACAGGTAGTGGTGGCTGTATTCGTCGTAGCCATAAACGGTTTGCTCGGCCCCGTCCCGTCGAATCTCCTGAATCACGTCAAACAACGGATCGGTTGTTCCAAAACAATGCAACACATCCATGTGTCGATTCCAACATTTCAAAGTGAGAGGCGGCCCTTCCCTCACGGGCGAAGAAAGTCATCCGACGTGTGTCACTAACAACCCTTGGACACATCCAGCAACGTGAAAATTTGTCACCACTCATTTGCGCATCCGGATGGAGTCCACCCAACCTTCTCGCCAAGTGTCTTCGCAAGCAACCAGAGGTCCCAGCAGGGGCCCCACCGCCCCCCCCCTCCCTGAACACATCCCGCACACCCAAAGGCAGGTCCAGACAAAGCCGCACAACCTCTTCGCGGCCAAGGTTCACCAACATCACCCCAGATCAGGCGAGCGTTGGGGTGCGATGCGGTCCCACGCTCAAACGTTTTGAACGTTTCCTTTTCAAATCACGCATTCTGCCCAGGCAACCCGACGCGTAGCGAGGAATGAGTCCAGTGCATTCATTCCTCGTTCACACGTCGGGTTTGCATTGGGTGCTGGGGCCCATCGACGAGGGAAAGGCGGCTCACGCCTTCCCCCCTCGTGTTAGTCGCACGAAGACCAAATTCGATCACATCAAATTGACGGGATCGATGTCGACCAAGAACTCAATTTCCTCCTTGGGATCCACCTTGAAATCCGCCAAGCCACGCCGGATGACTTCGCCGACAACCGCCGCTTCCGTGGCTTGCAACAACAAGTGAAAACGATACTTGCCGCTGATTTTGACGATCGGCGGTGGGGCGGGACCGAGAATGCGGACCTCCGCTTTGAGCAGGTCACGGGCCTTTTCCAAGCGGTCGACAATCGCGTCGGCCACGGATTCGGTTTTGTCTTCCAGTGGACCGCGAATGATGATCCGCGCCACACTGCCCAGCGGCGGGTAGTTGAACTTTTTGCGGTTCACCATTTCGTCTTCGACGAACTTCAAATAGTCGTGCCTCGCCGCGGCCTGAATGGCTGGATGTTCAGGCGTGAACGTCTGCACGATCACGCGGCCGCCACGATCGCCACGCCCGGTTCGACCAGCGACCTGAGTGACCAACTGGAACGTCCGTTCGGCGGCGCGGAAGTCAGGGAAGTGCAACGCCGAGTCCGCGTTGATCACACCGACCAGCAACACGTTGGGAAAGTCCAACCCTTTCGCGATCATCTGCGTGCCCAGCAACACATCAATCTCTCCAGCACGAAACTCCGACAGCACGCGTTGGTGACTGCCAGCACGCTTCATGGTGTCACTGTCCATCCGAGCGATGCGAGCATCGGGGAACCGGGCCTTCGCTTCCATTTCCAATCGCTGCGTGCCCAGGCCGCCATAACGAATTCCATCGAACCGGCACGCCGGACACCAGGGCGGCGTCGGGATCGTGTAATCGCAGTAGTGGCACATCGCCTTGCCACCATCACGGTGATGCGTCAGCGGCATGTCACAATCGGGACACGCACACACGGTGCCGCAAGCCGGACACTGGATCGTCGTCGCGTAACCACGTCGGTTGAGCAGCAGAATCGCTTGTCCTTTTTCTTTCAGCGTTTCGAGCACCGCCGCGTGCAAGGGACGGCTGATCGCGCCTCCTTTGCCGCGTTCCTCTTTGACTCGCAAGTCCACCAGTTGAACATCGGGCATCGGACGATTGCCGACCCGCTCCGACATCGTGACCAGTTCCGCGTGCCCGGTTTGCGTCGCGTGCCAAGCTTCCATCGACGGCGTTGCGGAACCCAACACCAGCGGGATGCCAAGTGCCATCGCTCGGGCATGGGCCACCTTGCGAGCGTGATAGCGAGGCTGCTTGTCTTGTTTGAAGGAGGTGTCGTGTTCCTCGTCGATCACGATCAACCCCAGATTTGGCAGCGGCGCAAAGACGGCACTGCGAGGCCCGATGACGACCTGGACTTCCCCTCGACGAATCCGCTGCCAATGAAAGTGACGCTCCGACGCGGACATCTGACTGTGCAACACCGCGACGTTGTCGAAACGATCTTCGAACCGCCCACGGGTCTGAGGCGTGAGGCTGATCTCGGGCACCAACACGATCGCCGATCCCGCTTGCTTGACAACATGCTCGATCGCCTGAATGTAGACCTCGGTCTTGCCGCTGCCGGTCACACCGTGCAGCAACAACGTCCGGCCGCGTCCGCTGTCGACGGCGGAGTTGATCCGAGACAACGCGTTCTCTTGTTGTGGCGTCAGGTCATGCGATTGCTTGGTTTCACCGTCGTTGGACTGAGCCCGAATGCGGATGTTTTGGCTGAGTTCCCGGCGCACCTCCGTCACCAACAACTCCTTCTTTCGCAACCGCCGAATCGGGTCTTCGGTGCACTCGGCCATGATCGCGAGTTCTGCGGCGGTCATCGGTCGATCTTGAGCGATCAAGAACCGCATCGCCGATTGCTGCTTGGACGGCAACTTGGCAATTTGCTCTTCGGTCAGCCCCGGTGCAGGCCGGAAGTAAGTTGTCTTCCGCGTGCCCGCGTTGTCGCGAACGCTGGCGGGAATCAGCGTGTCAAAGACTTGGCCAGCGGGGACCTGGTAGTAATGAGCGATGAACATCACCAAGCGAACCAGAGCCGCATCGCACAGCGGTTCATCATCAATGACCTCGGCCACATCCCGAAGTTTTTGTTGCGCCGCATTGCCCGTCTTGATCGACACGCACCAACCGGGAGTGGGCTTTTTGCGATGCCCCAGCGGCACGCCCACACGCATCCCCGGGCGAAGGACATCCAGCAAGTTGTCCGGGATTCGGTAATCGTAGGGCCCGTGCGGCGATCGAGCGAACACGATCGACGCAAGCTGAACGTCTTCGCCGACCGTCAACTCCCAAGGGGGAGGATCGGTTTCGAACAATTCGTTCTGGGTCGGTTCAGACGAGGACGAGTCAGCGGGCACGGAAGCGGCGACAAAAGGAGGAAAGTTCAGAGTCGGATCGCCCAGATTGGACAACGATGATTCAGACAACATAACGTGTGAGCTCCTTTTCTTCCCGGCGGGCGCAAGATAACCCATCCATCATCGCCCCCCCCGTGACACGTCTGGTCACACGCCTTGCCTGCCCTGCCCTTGTATGGTTGCAGACGCTTCATCTACCGGTCAAATAAATAGTGCCAGTGTTCTGGCCTCGGAGCGTAGCGAAGAGGCCAAAACACTCGCGGTCGGCGACAGATCGATAGCCCTCTGTTCCGCGGCAAGCGAGAACGCGGGGGAGCGGGATCGTCGTCGGCCTTAGATACAAGCCCGAACAGCCGCCAGAGCCGTCGGCCCCCGAAGGCGACGAGCTCGCATATGCAAGGAAGGGATACTTCCAAAATGAACTTTGATCACTTCATCGGAATCGAAGTTGCCAAAGCCAAGCTCGACATTTCCAAAGCAATCGATGGCCCGGTCCTCAAAGTTGCCAACGAGCCTTCCGCTATCAAAGCGATGATCAAAGAGCTGCCGAGGCCAAAGTCAGCGCTCGTCGTCGTTGAGGCCACCGGAGGCCACGAAAAAACGCTGGTCATCGAATTGGTGCAGGCGGGACACATCGTCAGCGTCGTCAACCCAAAAGTGTTCGCAATACGCTCTACATGGCGACCTTATTGGCGATGCGATTCAACCCGACGATCAGAGCCTTTTCCGAGCGTCTGAGCTCTCAGGGCAAACCGTACAAAGTAGTCGCCACCGCCTGCATTCGATAACTATTGGTAGTTCTCAACGCAATGGTCAAGGAAAATAAACCATGCAGAAATCCAGAAACCACTTGGAAACAACGCAGCCGCTCGCCCGGCAATCTCGCTCAACGCTCGCTTTCCGCCCCCTCCCGCTGCACGGGCGGGGTTCTTAAGGCATTGCAAGCACAGCGCTGAAAAGCTGCACGGCCTCTGCACGCGCCGGGGTCTGCAAGTCACTGCTGGATCGGCATGGATGAACTGCACGCCCTCCAAGCTGGGAGGGTGGAATCGATCGCCCTGCGAAATGTCTGGAAAGGGCCAGTGCGTCGATGCGGCATCAATTCTGCTGACAAGGCAAAAAAATAAGTCGTTTGCCTTTTCAGGCAAACGACTTATTCAGTGACCCCTACGGGACTCGAACCCGTGTTACCGCCGTGAAAGGGCGATGTCCTAGACCGCTAGACGAAGGGGCCGGTCGGTTTGCCAACAAAAGCTGGCGTGCCAACGAGGCGAGTATCAAACCAAGATCGCCTGAAGGCGTCAAGGGTTCCAGAGGCTCGTTTTGCCTGACGAGAACAAAAAACTTGTCAGGAGGCCGAATGTGCCTTCACGAACGTGCTGTGTGCGGGAATTCGACCTAAGAAACGTCGTTGGAATCCGCTGGGGCGTTCGCATCGAACGCTTCGTTGTTCCGTTGAATCGCATCGTAGACTTCACGCCGGTGAACTGGCACTTCGCGAGGAGCCTCCACGCCGAGGCGGACTTTGTCTCCACGGATTTCCACCACAACGATTTTGATATCGTTGTTGATGACGATGCTTTCGTTTTTCTTTCGCGAGAGTACCAACATGGCTCATTCCTTTTTGCGGCCGCCTGCCTCCTAGTAACAACTGCCTAGTCAACGACGAATAGTGGACAGGTTGTGGAAGGGAGTACGGACAGGGATCCTTGGTCCAACAACTCTAGGACAAAAAACGATCCGGTCAAGGAAATCCGGGTTGACAAACAGTGAAAAATCTTGTGCTCGTCGCCTCGTAGAGGGGTGGCGATTGCAAAAACACCGTATTTGCTTGCAAATACGAAGTGTCGCGTTCTCGATTCATCCCCTCCTCCTTTTGCGATTTTATTTGCGATGGCTGCTGTTTTTTCATTCCAAGCGTACGTGTACGGCACTGACCGGGGGGCTTTTGACGTGTCCATGGAGACCGTCGCGGACCGCTTTGACAACTTGGAAGGACTGTTTTTCGAATGGGATGGTTCGTTCACCTGGGCCAATCAGGCCCAGGGCTGGCAAATCGATGGCACGGTTTACGACAACGGTCAGGCCATTCAGTACGTTGACCTGCATGGCCGCGGTTCATCGTTGGAAGGGCGCAAAATTCTGCTGGAACGTCTCCACGCACTGTTTTTGACCTTGGGCGAACCGGAATCGATCTCACTGCTGCGTTTGCCCGAAAGGGCGTGGCAAGATTTACAAGCTTTTGAAAAAGATGTCTTCCAAACCGCCAGTGTTGATCAGTGAAACTCCACGGTGTCCCTTTCCTGAGAAATCAATCGGAAACGGGGTTGCTCGCTTTTCCCCGCGAAATGGCCCGGAATCGCTTGCTGTTGTGAGATTCGGTTGAATGAGTTGGAACGATTTTTCTGGTTTTCAGCGTTTTGGCATCCTGGTTGCATAACACTCCTGCCAGACGCCAATGCCTCGGATGAAGGCAGACGAGTCGGTGCCGGCGTCAGTGTGGTACCGAGACTAAAGAAAAGCCCCGTTTCAGGAAGAACCGCTATGTTGACCGAAACCATGCCGTCGCTCGAAAACGTCTCGATGATCTCAGCTGCGTCGCAAAATGAGACTTCGCCGTCGGACGCTGAGATCACTCGCCGCGTGATGAAGATCCGCAGCAGTTGGAGTGTCGCCGAGCGTTTGCGTCGTCGTCGTGAAGCAGATGATCGCTTCGCTGACTTGCTCGACACGTTGTCTTCTGATCACACCGCCGCCTGAAATCCTGTGACGGTGGCGAGACCTGCTCTCGCCTGACGCACGGATCCGAATGAACGGTATTCGAACTGGGCTCTTGCCCGGTAGAATGTCAGCTTTGATTCTTCAAGGATGACATTGGATGATTGGACCTCACATGGCTTTCGTGATTGCTCGCCTCCCAAAGACCGTTTGGGCCGGCGTGGTTGCGATTCTGTTGACCCCAGTTGTTGGAGGCTGCACCAGGCAACCTCCTGCTGAGTCAATCGAAAACGCCGATGCGACTGAATATGCTGATCCGGCTGACAGTGGTCAGCCGACTGGTTCCTCCCTGCCCAACGCCGGGCAACGCAACGAGGAGCAACGCGGTGAGGTCACGCCAGTTCATGAAGTCGAGCCAGGCAGACAAGCTGCCACTTCTGAAAAGACCGCCCCCATCCAGGTTCCACGAACGATCACGTCTGGGACGAGCGGGCAAGCGAAGCAGTTGGCGCATGAACTGAGCCCAGAGAAGCTGCGAACGTTCCTGTCCGAAGCGGACATTGAGATGCGGATGATCGTCAGTGGAGAGTCAGGGATTGAGGATGAAGCCACCGCCATTGGCGAATTGAAACGCATCGTCTCGCTGAAACGCGAAGCATCTCGGCGGTTGATCGAACACGCAGAATCATCGCCCAGGGATCAGGCGATTGGCCGGCGAGGCGAATTGCAGTCGCTCTCGCATCTGGCTGCCATGGGGGATCTGAAATCGGCTGAGAGTCTGCAACAGTTGGCAGAGGAGCTGCAAAACGATTCTGATCCAGACGTTCGTTCGGACAGTCAGCTTGTGCTCATCGGTTTTGCGATCGAAAACCTGCGGAACGGAAAATCGGAGGCGGCAACCAAGGTCGTTTCTCAGATCGACCGGCTGTTGCAATCCAGTTCTGCTCCCGACGCGGCAACGTTGATGGTGATGGGCCAGGCCAGAGACACGTTGATGCAGTTCGATCATGTCGAGGAAGCGTCTCGCGTGCGTTCCATGATCTTAGAAGAGTTCGTGGAGCCGATCGAAAATGGTGCTGGCGAAGCGAGCGAGATGGTGGGACTCGCTGACATGGCGCGTCAGATTGCTGGTCCAAGTTTGCAAGTCAGCGAAGCGACCCGTCGCGTTCAAGATCTGATGCAACAATTCATCACGGAAGCGAACGAGAACACGACCGCAGCAGATTCAGCGGTCTCGCCGAGCGATTGGAAGGAAGCCATTCAAACGTTGGCGGATGAACAACCCGACCTGCTGACCACTCAGTTTTTAGCCGCTGCCAGTCTGGAGGCGGAAACCGTCGGTCGCGAAGACTTGATGTCGGTGACCTACCAGGTCTTGGACGACAAGTTTGCTTCCCTGCAGGACGATCGCGGGCGTGAGGCACGGGCGGCAATTCAAGCTCGAGACAATCGTGAGAAGATTCTCGGCAAGGCATTCGATCCTGATTTGCCGAGCACGAAGGGCGATGAGCTCTCGCTGGAGAGTTATCGCGGGAAGGTGGTTTTGATGCCGTTTTGGTCCGCCGCATTCCCGGACTCGCTGATGGTTGTCGACAACCTCCAAGAGATCGCTCGCCAGTACCCGGAGAAGGTTGCGATTGTGGGGATGAATCTGGATGTTCAGTCGACAGACGTTCCAGCGTTTGAGTCTCGCAATAAAATCTCGTTCCCGAGTTTTCGCAGTGTTTCCGACCCGGAGGCGTCCGTCGCAAACTCGATTGCCTATCGGTTTGGGGCCGTTTCATTGCTGTTCGTGGCTGTGATTGACCAAGCGGGCGAGGTTCAGGCCCTCGAATTTTCTGGGCGAGATTTGACGCCGGTTGTCGAAAACCTTTTGCGATGAATTAAGCTGGGCGGTTGGACGAGTTCCATGAGGCAATGAGAAACCTCTCGTCTTTGTCGACTTGTTTGTGTCGGCTCGTCTTAGTCACTGTCTGCTAGGTTGCGATCATGCAATTCATCGAACTCACCGGCAAATCGTTGTTGGATGTCATCAACGAAGGCGAAATTGATATGGGCCAGCTGCATGAGGCTGGCGTCAACGGCGACTCCATTCTGAGGATCAACAAGTTCGGCGAAATCGAACTAAGAGACAAACAGGAATGGGTTTTGGTCGGCGGTCTGCTGGGGAATTTTGAGGACCGCCTGCGGAAGATCACGCAGTTGGATTGGCTGTAGCGTCGAGCGACCCATTGAATGAGGTGGTGAGTCAGAGGCGAGCAGCCGCGATCATTCCGTCTCTCTTCCCAGTTGCTCGCGGATTTTTTGCAAGCGTTGGCTGAGTTCTGATTCAAACCCGCGCTCAACCGGTTCGTAGTAACGTCGGTCGACGCCGAGGTAGTCCAACTCTGCCACACCGACATCCGTGTTGTGTGCCGATTGGTAGCCATCGCCGTGACCCAGTTCTTCGGCACCGGAGTAGTGACCGCACCGGAGCATTTTCGGAACAGGGATGACCTGTCGCTCTCGTACGTCGCGGCGTGCGGCGCTGATCGCCGTGGTCGCGGCGTTGCTTTTCGGGGCCAGGCTCAGGTAAGCGACTGTTTGGCTCAGCGTGAGTTGAGCTTCGGGAAGACCGATCATCTCACAGGCCTGCATGGCACTGACCGCAAGCATCAACGCTTGCGGGTCCGCGTTGCCGATGTCTTCGCTGGCCAAGATCACCAACCGTCGGCAGAGGAAGCGAATGTCTTCGCCGCCTTCCAGCATCCGAGCGAGCCAGTACAGGGACGCATCGACGTCGCTGCCGCGGATGCTTTTGATGAGCGCGCTGGCCAGGTCGTAGTGATCGTCGCCGGTGGCATCGTAGCCCGCGATGCGGCCGGTCATGGATTCAGCAACATCTTCTCGCGAGATGGTTGCCGCTGGATCTTCGTGGCTGTGCACGGCCACTTCGAGTGCCGTGAGGGCTTTGCGAGCGTCGCCGTCGGCGGCGGCAGCGAGGTACTCGATCGCATCCTCGGCAATCTTGACGTTCTGGTTTCCCAGTCCGCATTCCCGGGCGGTGATGGCGCGCTTCAGCAGCGTTCGCATGTCGTCCACCGAAACGGGTTCCAGCCCGAACAGTTGGCTGCGGCTGATCAGTGCGGCGTTGACAGCGAAGTAGGGGTTGCTGGTCGTGGCTCCGATCAGCGAGATGATGCCCGATTCCACATCGGCCAGCAGAGCGTCTTGTTGGGACTTGTTGAAACGATGGATCTCATCGATGAACAGCAACGGTCTCGGGTCGCCTGCGGAAACTCGGTCGCGTGCTTTGGCCAGCACTTCGCGAACGTCTTTGACGCCGCTGCTGATTGCGTTGAGGGTGACCAGTTCGCTGTTCTGTTCTGACGCGATCAAGTGAGCGAGCGTGGTTTTGCCGGTGCCCGGTGGACCGTGCAGCAGGATCGAGCCGATGCGACCGCTGGCGATCAATCGCCGGAGCAGTTTCCCTTCACCTAGGATGTGTTGCTGGCCGACAAACTCAGATAGCTTCTTGGGACGCATTCGCGCAGCCAAGGGTTGAGCAGCGAACAGGTGGTCAGCTTCTTGATCGGCAAACAGGTCCATGGTCGACATGACAATTCAAAGTGATCGGCGGGATGACCGCTCGCAGAAAAGAACGAGAAGAGCAATGACAGGAACGGTGATCGCTGGAGTGGTGACGTTGGCAATTGTTGCACGAGTTGTCACGCTCGTCGACGATTGGGGGCGAGATTGGACGAACAACCACGCCAAGTGGGATGATTCCGCCACGGATCCAGGAAAGCGACCGTTGCGATTGCCGAAGCCAATCGCCGAAGTGCGTCGTGATTTAGAAACCTGGGTGGAGTCGGAACCGATCTGGCAAGTGGAATCGATCGCGGACGACTCCGTTGACGCACCGGTCGCCGGTCAAACCCAGGTCATCCATTTGACGCGTCGAACCAAGTGGCTGCGGTTCGTCGACGATGTCCACGTGCAATTGACGGAGGAAGTGTCTCCCACCGGTGAGGTGGTCACTCGGGTCGACGCGGAAAGTCAATCTCGCGTCGGCAAAGGGGACCTGGGGCAGAACCCTCGCAACCTCCAACATCTCCGCGAAGCATTCTCAGCGGAGGAAGGGATTTGATCGTAGCGGAACTCGCCAAGAGTTTCGGAAATGTCGTAGCGAAACTCGTCAAGAGTTTCGGTGTTGGGTGTTGGCCGAAAGTCTTGGCGACTTCGTCAGCGAGCCACAAATGCGCGGAAGGCTGCGTTGAGTTTTTGCGTCATTGGACCGGGTTTGCCGTCGCCGATGACTCGGCCATCGAGTTTGACCGCGGGGATGACTTCGGCGGCGCTGCCGGTCAGGAAGCATTCGTCGGCGACAAAGATGTCGTGACGGGTCATCGCTTCCTCCGCCACTTCGATCCCATTTTCGCGAGCCAAGTCGATCACCGTGTTGCGGGTGATGCCTTCCAGGATGCCTGCGTCGATCGGAGGTGTGATCAAACGGCCGCCGCGGACAATGAAGATGTTGTCCCCGGTGCACTCGGCGACTTCGCCTTTGGTGTTCAACATCACGGCTTCGATGCATCCGGCCCGGATGGCTTCGATCTTGGCCATGATGTTGTTGAGGTAGTTCAGCGACTTCACGCGAGGGCTGAGTGCGGCCGGGTGATTGCGGATCGTGGAGGCTGTGATCAGTTCCAAGCCTTCGGTGTAGAACTTTTCCGGGTAAAGCGAGATCGTGTCCGCGATGATGATCACTTGGGGATCTTCGCAGGAAAACGGGTTGAGCCCCAACTGGTTGCCGCCACGCGTGACGACCAAGCGGATGTAGCCTTCCGTCAGGCCGTTCTTGGCAACGGTCTCGTTCACCGCTGTTGTCAGGGCGTCGATCTCGATGGGGATGTCCAGCATGATCGCACGAGCGCTCTCGTAGAGTCGCGTCATGTGGTCTTCGAGAGCGAACACTTTGCCCGAGTAGATCCGCATGCCTTCGAACACGCCGTCACCGTACAGCAGCCCATGATCGTAAACGCTGATCTTGGCGTCTTCGCGTGAGAAGTATTGCCCGTTGATGTAGATGGCTTGGGTCATGCCCGAAAACTCAAAGTTGGAAAGGTGCGATTGGTGTGAAGGCGAATCTGGGGATGTTTCGTTTGCGAGATGGTGCTCAGTCAACGGAGGCGTTCGTGACCGCGCCGACCACTTCCGCATCAAAGTAGTTGATCGACATGCCCGCATCGACCACGATCGATTGCGCGGTGATGCCGCTGCTGCGTGGAGACAACAAAAACGCCGCGGTGGACGCGACTTCGTTCGTCGTCACTGCTTCCCCACGAGGGATGACTTTTTCCGCGTACAGGTACGAATCAACATAGCCGGGGATGCCTGCCGAGGCGCTGGTTTTCAGCAGGCCGGCCGCGACCGCGTTGAAGCGGACTTGGCTGAACCGGCTGAACGATTTGGTCAGAAAGGCCAGCGATGATTCGAGGGCCGCTTTGATCGGGGCCATGAAGCCATAGCTTTCGCTGGCCATTCGCGTGGTGCTGATTCCAATCGTGACCACGCTGGCGTCACTGGCCAGTCGGTCTTTGATGGCGTTGCAAACCGCGACCAGAGAAAAAGCCGAGATATCGATCGCTTGCAGGAATTGACGTCGCGTTGTTTCGTGAAACGGACGGATGCCATCGCTGTAGTCGGCAAAGGCGATCGCGTGCACCATCCCGGCGAGCGTCACATTGTCTCGCTCCAGTTCGGCGGCCATCGCGTCAATGTCGGATTGTTGTTCCACGTCGCAAATGATCAGGCGGCGACCAGACAGCAATTTGGCCAAGCTCTCGCGGCGAGACTCACTGCGGACGGCGTAGATCACCTCCCCGCCGGCCTGTTCAATTTGCTTGGCAATCGCAAACGCGACGCTCTTTTTGTTGGCGACTCCCATCACCAGGAATGTCTTGTCGGTCATCCCCAGGAAGTCGAACGCGGCGGTGTTTTCGGTGCTCACGATTTTGCATCCACGTCAGGGGCTGGGCTGGGCTGCGCTGGCGTGATGCTGCACGCAAACTCCAGTCGCGTGGTGACTTTTCCATTGAGCAGCATTTTGCCGGTCATGAAAAACGCGTTGGAAAGTCGCTCCTTCAGCGTCACGTGAATGTCGACGGTGTCCCCGGGGCGGACCATGTTTTTGAACTTCACGCTGTCCATGCGAGTCACCACGGGGACAAATTCGCCCACGTCGGGCGTGTGTTCGGACAGCAGAATCGCACCCGCTTGCAGGCAGCATTCACACTGAATCACTCCGGGGACCAGTGGGTAACCCGGGAAGTGTCCTTGCACAAAGAACTCGTCGGCCGAGAACGTTTTGCGGGCGTGAAGCGTGTTTTCGGTGATTTCCAGCACCTCGTCCAGCAACAGCATGGGCGAGCGGTGGGGAATTTTGGCCTCGATTTCATCGGGGCCGAGATGCCGAGCGTCGGTGGAGTCGTTGGGAGCGTTCATCCCCGTATCAAACGCCATTTTTGGGGCGATCGTCAAGGCCGTCGAAAGAGGGTTTGTCCGCGTTCGCGGAGGAACGCCCGCACGGTGTGCGATGATCGGCAATATCGAGCCAACCGTGATTCACGCCGGCAGGGATACAAGTGCGAATTGTGCCGCGAAAGGTTCGCGTGGAATAGCAGTGATTCGTCGACATCGCCCCGGATGGGGCCGTCTTCCGTAGCTCGGGGCGGAAGCCCCGAGATTGCTTCACGTTAGATGCAATCATTGAAAAAGTTCAATTGACAAATGCAAAGTGCAAAATGCTGTTGGGATGAACGGGCCGCAAGCAATTTAAAATTGTCAATTGTCAATTTAACCTTTTCAATCGAATCGCCGCAAAGCTTTTAGGCTCAACCCAGCGGCATCAGCTTCGAGCGAACCTTCTCGGGCAGGCTGTTCAGCCAACGGTGGCGGGTGGCGTCGTCATTCCAAACCATCAACCCGATCGCGATTGCGAACAGCAATGCGACGTACGGCGAAAACAGCAGGCTGACCGGAAGCAGCGACAGCACCACCAGAGTCAGGTCCAGTTTGTAGCCGCAACCGATCATGGCCAGCCACACGCCGGTCATCACGACCCCGTGAGAACAAAGCGTCGCGATCACGGCTCCTTGCAGACCCAGCATCGGCAGCAACCACGCGTTGAGTGCCAAGTTGCTGGTCAGGCCCGCTGCCATTGCGACGGGAATCCATTTTCCTTTTTCAACCGTCCAAAGGTAGTTCTGCCCAACGGTCACCAGTGCTGCCCAAGTGCAGAAGCACAGTGCCATCGGCATCAGTGTCATCCCGTCGGTGTAGCGGCCTTGCAGCAGAACGTTGAAGATCCAAGGCCCCAGCAGAATGGCCACCGCACTGCCGCTGGTGAACACGATCGAAACCGCCAGCAACGCGTCTCGCAATCGTGTCTGCACTGCTTCAAAGCGTTTGGCTTCCCAGTCCGCCGACAGATACGGCAGCATCACACCGCCGATCATCGTTCCCAGGCTGAGCAATAGCATCGGGATGATTCGTCCCGAGTGGTACTGCCCCACCGCGGCTTGTCCTGCGATCTCCGCCGACAACGTTTCGGTCGCCGGGATGAAGTGCAGGATCATGTAGCGATCCGAAAGCTCAAACAGATTGCCGATCAAGTTCATCAGCCAGAGCGCCGTTGCGTACGGCGCGAGCCTGCGAATCATGTCCCACAAACCAAAGGGCAGGTCATCGTCAGGTGATTGCGTTTCGGGCTCTTGAGCAGAATTCGTGATTGCGTCGTTGGAGTCCGAGATCTGCTGGGCTGATTCCCAGGAACGAATCAGAGACCACAGGCCAGGGATCGATGCGATCAAGCAGGATGCGGCGAACATCCACACGACCCCCGTGAACGACCCGCCGGAGATCAACCAAGCGACGCTCAACAGCGTGAAGCCGACGCCCTGCATGAACTGCATGCATGAGACCATGCGCACTTGTCGCAACGAACCGTTGAGGTCGCTGACAAAGTTGTAGGCGATCATCCCCACCACGGCTCCGACAACGCCGTAGATCAGCCGGTTGTCTTGCGGTTGCAAGAAAACGATCCAGCCAAACCAATCGGGAAGCCACAACATGGTTGTGACGAAAATCGTGGTGCATGTCAGGGTCCCGATCGCGATCCGACGCACAAACGGTGTGAGCGACTTCTTAAGACGGAAGTGTTCGGTGAATCGTGGCAGCACGCCGGGGATTCCCAGCAGCATCACCGGGGTGATCAACGTGATGAATCCGAACGCCATTGACCAACGTCCGACATCCGTGTCGTCCATCAATCGGCAGAACGCCATCCCGCGAATGAAGCCGATGCCCCGGCCGAGCACTGTCATCGCCAGCATCACGATCATGCCGATCGCCAGCGAATCGACTCGAAAGGCCGAACGGGTTGTGGTGGGTTGAGTGGCTGAGTCGGCGGTCGACATCGGCAATTGGCTTCGGTGATCAGATGGATGGTGGCGGATGACGCGAGCGGAGCAGATTCGCGTGGACGCTGTTTGAATGCGAGGTTTTGAAAGGGTGGCTCGCTGATTGGTGGCACCCTGTTCACTTCGTTGGCCAAGGAGAAAGATCGATGGATCAGGCGGGTCTCAAGTCCGGTCGAAACGGTTGTGTCGATATTTTTGGCTGAAAATCATTGACCGAACCCCTTGGTGTGCTATCGTGGTAGCACACAGGTTCGGTGCGGCGTCTGCTGCCTCGAACTCCTTCTCAGGAGACGCCCATGTTCTTTTCCATTGATGCGGCCAGCGACGTGCCGATCTACGAGCAGATCGTTCGGCAGGTCAAGCTGGCTGTTGCCGATGGCACGCTGGTTGGTGGCCAAATGCTTCCCAGTGTGCGTCAGCTTTCTCGCGACATCGCGCTGAATCCCAACACGATCGCGCGAGCTTATCGCGAGTTGCAAACCCAAGAGATTCTCAAACCGCTGCGTGGTCGCGGGATGGTGGTTCGTCGCGATGCGATGGATGCCTGCACGGCCGCCCGCGATGACTTGGTGGGGGACGGTGTTCGCCGTGCTTTGGCCGATGCGATTGCTGGCGGGATGTCACCGGATCAATTGCGGTCGCTCTTTGAATCCGAGCTTTCGCGATTGAGTGCAGCCTCCGCGAAGTCCAACTCGGACGAATCAAGCCTTGAATCTGTTTCTTCCTCCAACAACGAGCCGAGCCATGAATGAATTGGATTCTGTCGGACGTGAGCCAACGACGCGGGAAGCTTCTGACATCGCCTCGAATCGCCCAGCGTATGATTCGCACCAGGCTCGGCCGAATGTTGAACCAGGGGGCATCATTCAAGTCGATCGAGTGAGCAAGCGGTTTCGAAACACGGTTGCTTTGGACAACGTCAGTTTGCGTGTTCCGGCGGGGACGGTGTTCGCTTTGCTAGGTGAAAACGGTGCTGGCAAGACAACCTTGATTCGAATCTTGACCGGTTTTCAAAAGCCGGATTCGGGAGCGGCATCGATCCTGGGACATGACTGCGGACAGCACTCCGAGGAGATCAGGCGAAAGATCGGATACGTGTCTGACTCGCCGGCACTTTACGAGTGGATGACTCCGCCGGAGATCGGGTGGTTCGTCAGTGCGTTTTACGACGAAGGTTTTATCCCCCGGTATCGCGAATTGATCGAAGAGTTTCAGGTGCCACCGGCGACGAAGATCAAATCGATGAGCAAAGGGCAACGAGCCAAAGTGGCTCTGGCGCTCGCGACGGCTCATGATCCGGAACTGTTGATCTTGGATGAACCGACCAGCGGTTTGGATCCAATGGTCCGTCGTCAGTTCTTGGAATCGATGGTCGACCGTGCCGCTGCGGGGCGAACGGTATTGCTGTCGAGTCATCACATCAATGAAGTCGAGCGAGTCGCAGACATGGTGGCGATGATTCATGGCGGCCAAGTCAAATTGGTTCAGTCGATGAACGACTTGAAATTGCACACTCGAATCGTGACGGCAACGATGGATGACGCTCACGTCGAGTCACCGGATTTACCGGGACGTGTGCTGAGCGAAATGAACAACGGTCGGCAGAGACGCTGGGTGATCACGGATTGGAACGACGCCGGGGAACTGCACTGGGGACCTGATGACGGTGTGCGGCAATTCCATGTCAGTGTGCCAACGCTGGAAGAAGTTTTCATTGCGGTTTGTGGTCAACCCATTCGGGATGAACCTTCGGTTTTCGATCGTCGTCAGGAGGTGAACGATGGCCACTTCGCTTGATGCTTTTGCTTACCCGGCCGTTTCACGTCCACGATCAGCGTTTCAGCATTTGGTTTGGAAAGACTTTCGGATGCTGCAGACGCTGTTGTTGGCGGGTGTCATCGGCACGGCGGCGTTGTTCTTCCTGGCGGTCCTTCGTGCCGCGATCGATCCGGTCTCGGATCCGAGCCTCGCAACGCTTTCCGTGTTGTGGGTGTTGTTGCCGAACTTGGTGGCACTCGGAATTCCGCCGATTTCTCTGGGCACGGAGAACGAAGAACGAACCCTGGATTGGTTGCGGACGTTGCCGGTGACATGGTCGCAAGTGTTGTTGTCCAAGTTATTGGTCGGGTTCGCCGCCTGGGCACTGGCGGTCTTGATCGCCACAGCCTGCTTTGTGCTTTCTTGGGTCGTGTTGCGGGGCGAGTGGGACTGGGGCGAGATCGGACGGATCTCTGGTTCGGAATCGATCTTCGAGTTGATGGTTTACGGAGTCGGCTTGCTGATCTGCGGCTGGATCGCGGCGTTGATCGTTCGCAATCCGGTTGGTTCGGTGATGTTGGTGATCCCGTTGATCGTGGGCCTGACCTTATTGTGGAACTACTCGATCGCCGGGTTGGTGAGCACACATTTCCATCATGGAGTCACGTTTTTGGAGGCGACCGCTGGTCAGCGTGTTGCCATTTTGTGTTTTGCTGTGGTTTGTCTCGTTGCACTGGGGGCCGTGATCGCCGGTTTGGCTCGCCATCGCCTGGCCGGTGCGAGTGATCACCGTTGGCAGGCTCCAGCGGTGGCCTCGACTTCGGCTTGGCAACCAAGCGTGGTGCAAGTGGCTTGGCATGCCAAACCGCGTCCGTTCCGCGCGTTGCTTTGGCAACAGGTTCGGCAGACTCGTTTGGTCATTGGCGTCGCTTGCTCTCTCTCGATGTTCGCAGTGGTTTGGGGCCTGGTGGGAGGAGATTCTGATATCCAGAGAGCGTTGATTGTCTTGGGATGGCCGGCGGCACAGCTGATGCTGGGAGTCGCCACGTTCCATGGAGATCGACGGGGAATGCGGCAAGGGTTCTTCGCCGACCGTGGTTGGTCGCCGAACCTGATTTGGGTGACTCGATTGATCCCAACCGCCTTGGCATCGTCGTTCTTGATGGTTTTGTTTCCATTCAGTGCTGGCCTCGATTTGTACATCGGGATGCCATACGGAACCGTGAACTTGTGGCAAGCCTTTGCGTTCAGCGTGGTTGTGCAAACCCTTCTTTTCTTGATCGGTGTTTTGACGGGGCAATGGGGCCGCCGTCCATCGCTGGCGTTCTTTGGCGCACCTGTGGTGGCTCTGCTCTGGATGCTACCCGCGTTTGGCCTGCTCGCGTTCTACGGAGGCTACACCGGGTTGCTGTGGCTGGCGGCCGGGGTGTTGCTGTTCGCAACTCGGCGTTTGACGCCCTTGGTCATGGAAGGTGTTTCTTCGGCTGCTGTTTGGGGACGAGGGTTGGCGTATTGCTTGCTGGCTTTGGGGGTGATGTGTCTGTGTCTGTTCACTCATCGCTGGTGGACAACGCCGCCGGAAATGCCGCAGTGGCGCAAAGAGATGCTGGCAATCGTTCAGGAGCCGGTTACGCCTGAAGTCATCGAGTCCACGATTGGTGTGTTGCCAGGGACTCGGAATCTCGAATTGAATGCGGATGTTTATCCGCTCGATCGGTTTGACGAGGGCATGAAGAAGATCATGCTGCAAACGGAATTTCCAAATGTGGGCACCGCAGACGCAGGCAAGATGCAATTCACTATCCGTTTGGATCCGAGCATCAATTGGTCCGGTTCGGCGAGGGTCGAAGCCATATACGGCAACCAACCGGAACGATTTCGCGACCGGGCGCTCGCACTGGAGAAGGAGTTGGGGCCTGTGAAGATGATGGGCGAGTCGGTCTCGCAATCAGAGTTGTACAGTTTGTGCGTGAGCACACCTATTTCAATGAAGTCGGGCACCCGTACATTTCGTAGTGATGGAAGTTATTTCTATGCAGGTCAGTACCATCCTTTCGATTGGCGACCGCTTCGCCGCAAAGCTCTTGAGGTTGCTGCGAAGTGGTCAACACTATCTCGGGAGCAAGCACCGAAGTTTGGTGCGTTGGGGGAATTGCTTGAGAACGCTGAAACCAATGAGTGGATCGTGATCGCTGGCTTGAGGCAGATTGCCTACGATCAAAACTTGTTCAGTGATCGGCCTCTCCCGCAGGGCGAAGAGGATCGAATGGATCGTGAGGTGTTTGTGCGAGTGGTCGATCAACTGGCCAGCGAGGACCTGCGTCGTGAGAGTCGCCAACGATGTCTGATCGCCGAATGGCAACGTTTTCAGACGGGAGACTGGAGCGGCTGGTTCGACGATGAGCTGGGAAACGAGAAGCCGTTCTTGGAGGCTCCGCTCTCGGACCCGCTGTATCGTTTGGGGATCGAGCAGAAGCGTTTCGAGCGGAAACTCGACGTGGCAGTTCGCACTACGCTGGAGCAACTCGAGGACGGCTTGCCCGAGTGGGATGACCCCGAACTGGCCGAGCAACGGCTGCTTTGGGGTGAGTTGTTGAAGGACCGTCGCAACGCGCAGAACTCGCTCGGTCACCAGGAACTCGCATCACCGCCTCGAGCTCCCGTGTTCTATCGAGAGCAAGACCTGATGATCGACGAGTTGCGTCAGATGGCAGATCGCTTGCGTGAACCGTAGGAGATGATCGAAGCAACGTAGGGCAGCTACGTAGGCCAGGTTTCACCTGGCACTCGAGCCGATGCTTTGGCACAAAGCGAGGCGAGTCACAATTTGGTTCTCGAGTTCGAACGAGTACCGTCCAATCACCCCGCCAGGTGGAACCTGGCCTACGGGGGAGAGGAGTCTGCCGAGACTGGCGGCGACGCTCTAGCTACGTAGGCCAGGTTTCACCTGGCGCACGAGCCGGTGCTTTGGCACAAGGCGAGGCGAGTCGCAATGTTGGTCTCGAGTTCGACGAGTACCGTCCAATCACCCCGCCAGGTAGGACCTGGCCTACGGGGGAGAGGAGTCCTCCGAGAATGGCGGCGACGCTCTAGCTACGTAGGCCAGGTTTCACCTGGCGCACGAGCCGATGCTTTGGCACAAAGCGAGGCGAGTCACAATTTGGTTCTCGAGTTCAAACGAGTACCGTCCAATCACCCCGCCAGGTGGAACCTGGCCTACATAGGAAGGAAATCTCAGGAGCGAATCGTGACGCGATCAGCGTTGGCTGCTCTTTTTGGTGGCAACCGACGTGGGGCTGTCTTCGGGCAGCAGTTCCTCGGACATCTTGGCTCGGTATTCCATCATGCTGCCCGGGCCTTGGAAGCCGACGACGGATTCGTCCCAGTTCAGTTCTTTGCTGAGCAAGTAGCCGTTGTCGACGTCGAAACGCAGCGTTCCGTTGCTGAGTTGCTGGATGACTTGTGCCCGCAAGGATTCTTCTTCGATCGGAGTCAACGTTTCGCTTTTCACGCTCAGGGTTGCCACGCCAGCTTTGACCTTCTTCAGCGTGTACAGCTGGCGGATTTTGATTTGCTTGACGAATCCGTCTTCGGTCCGTGCTTGAATCTCGGAGGGAACGGCCCATGACTCGCCAATTTTGATGGGCTTGTCAGGCAGTGCCAGCGCCAGTGTTCCCATTCCCAGTGAGGACTTGGAACCCGCATGATCTTCGCGGCGGACTTCTTGGCCCTGCTGATTGATCGTCACGGTGGCCAGCGGGGTCCCGATTTGCGAGGCGACCACGCTGAAGATTTTGGGTGGTTCTTCCCCGCTGGTGCTGTCCCATTGAACTTCTTCGGCGTCGCCGTTTTGCTGGGTCATGGCGACGGATTCGATCGAATGATCGAACGTCATTTCGGAATCGCTGGCTTCCGCGACGGTCCAGGCTCGGTTGCTGGTCGTGTGGACATTGGCGATTTCTTCGGACCCGTTGATCCGAGTCTTCGTTTTCGCAATGTGCGTGACTTCGTAACGCAGCGTTTGCCCAGGCTGAAGCGAGTGTGTCAGTGTGAAGGTTTCGCCGGACGTGTCTTCGGATTGCTCGAGAACCGATGATTCCTTTGCATTTCCGACCGAGTGGGGGACCAGAACGCTCTGTGTTCCCAGGCAGGCCAGTCCAATCAAAGCGAGACGACGGGACGTGGGAGGGATTCGCAGCAACATTGTGGTGGGCTCCAGTCAGAGAGTAATCGGTGGGAAGGGACCAGCAGTGATCGCCGATACCAAATGCCGGGGGGCACCGCCAGAGGAAAGTTTTGACCATCCAGTCAAGGAGCCCACGTTGCTCACGTCGATCGGTTGCTTTCAGCGTCCTTGTGAATCGGAGGCTCGGTCCAGTCCATGATGACCAACGAGTCGTTCTCAACCGTTTTTTAAGTGGATCTCGCCACGGCGGATTTTTTGAGCTCGCTCGCGGATATCAGACCACTCGGAGGAGTCCTTTCGTTCGATGTTCTTCAGTTGCAGCGTCATGCGATGGTTGCTTTGAAATTGTTGTTTGTGACGGTCGAGAAAGTCCCAGTACAGCGTCGTGAACGGGCAGGCGTCGTCCCCGGTCGATTTGGCGGGATCGTAGCGGCAATTCTTGCAGTGGTTGCTCATTCGGTTGATGTACTTGCCGGTGGCGCAGTAGGGCTTGGTCGCCATCAGGCCGCCGTCGCCGTACTGGCTCATGCCAAGTGCATTGGGCAGGCTGACCCAATCGATTGCATCCGCGTACATCGCCATGTGCCAATGATGGAATCGCAACGGGTGTGTGCCAAAAAGTTGAGCAAACAATCCAAGCACCATCAATCGTTGGATATGGTGCGCGTAGGCCGTGTCGACCAGCAATCGCATCGCATCGGCCACGCAGGCCATGTCGGTGTTTCCGTCCCAGAAGAACGGCGGAACATCTTGTTCTGAGTCGCAGTGAAGAGCGTTGCGTTCTTCGTAGTCTGGCATCCGGTTCCAATAGACTCCGCGGACGTACTCTCGCCACCCAAGGATTTGTCGTACAAAACCCTCCACGCAGTTCAGCGGCGTGTCACCATCTTGATAAGCCTTGACTGCTGCATCGACGACCTCTTTCGGCGACAGCAGGTGCAAGTTGATTGAATGAGACAATCGCGAATGATAGAGAAAGGTTTCGCCTTCCCACATCGCATCTTGGTAGGTGCCGAACCAAGGCAAACGGTGTGCAATGAAATCATCGAGCGATTCCAACGCCTCGTCGCGGCAAACGGGCAGATCAAACCGGTCGACTTTGCCGGGATGGTCTTCGAATCGATCTCGCACCATCGCGATCACCTCGCGTGTGATCGAATCAGGTTCGAATGAGGGCGTCGGTGGCACATCTTTCGGTCCGCCTTTGCCGAAAGTCTTTCGATTGTCTTGGTCGAAGTTCCATTGACCGCCTTCCGGGGCACCTTCTTCGTCGAGCAGGATGCTGTGCTCCTTTCGCATCGTTCGATAGAACTGTTCCATCACCATCGATTTGCGACCCGATGCCCATTCGTCAAATTGGTCGGGTGAACAGTAGAAATGATTGTCGGCGAGAAACTCGAGCGGCACGTCTTCCTGTTCGGCGGTGGATTGGAGTTGTTCGCGAACTCGGTAGTCACCCGGAGCAACGACCAAGATTTTTTCGACCGAGTGTGCCGAGAGCGTTTTCCGCAAAACGCTGGCAAATGAACTTTCGCGAGCCTTTCGCCGATCCCCGGTCAGTTCGTGGTACAGGACCTTGAGACCATGGTCGATCAATTCGTCTCGAAAGTGCCGCATGGGACTGAAAAATCCGACCAGGCGAGTTTGATGGCACCAAACATGGGTGGCTTCTTCGTCGTTTTCCGCCATCCAAACGCGATCGGTTTCGGGATCAAAATCGTCGAAGGCCTCGGAGTCGTGGTTGAGTTGATCACCCAAGACGAGCACGAGATGGCGAATTTTTGTCATGACGGGTCCAGCAAACGGCGGTCTCGAATTATCCTCACGCGTATTCACGGTAGCGCGGACGCAACCCTGCCCTGCTCTGCCCTGCCCCAAACTCGCAATTTTTGTCCTCGCAGACACCTGGAAACGAACCACGCATGGAAATTTGGCCCGCCATCGATTTGCGTCACGGAAAACCGGTTCGCCTTCGCCAAGGAGACTACGACCAGCAAACCACGTTCGGGGATGACCCGGTCGAATTCGCAAAACGCTGGCAGGAATCCGGCGCCAAACGATTGCACTTGGTCGATCTGGACGCCGCGCGAGGCGACAGTCCCGACGCTAACCGAGACGCGGTGCAGCGGATCATCGAGGCAACCGGGTTGCCCTGCCAAATGGGCGGTGGTGTGCGTGATGAAGCCACGATCGAATCGTTGTTGAAAGTGGGCGTCACCCGTTTGGTCGTTGGTTCGCGGGCGTTGAAAGACCCGGACTGGTTCGTCGAAATGTGCGACAAGTATCCCGGCAAGTTGGTCGCAGGCATCGATGCTCGTGATGGCATGGTTGCCACACAAGGCTGGCTCGAAACCAGCGACGTCTCGGCGTTTGAGTTTGCGACCAAATTGCGATCGCGAACTGAAAACATCGCAGCGATTGTCTACACCGACATCGCGAAAGACGGCATGATGCAAGGTCCCAACTTTGAAGGGTTGGCAGAGATGGCCGCCGCGAGCGACATCCCGTTGGTGGCCAGTGGTGGCGTGACGACCTATGACGACATCAAGCAGCTGGTCGAGATGAAGATGCCCGCCGCGATTGTCGGTCGGTCACTCTATGACGGGGTGATGGAGTTGGGTGAGGTCGTGCGATTGGCTGGTGACGTTTAGGACGTCGTCGTCCGCAGCATTGGTAGCGAAAATCGTCAAGACTTTCGACGAACCATCGTGCAAGTCGAAACTCTTGACGAGTTTCGCTACTGGAGACTTGGGCTGTCGCGGAATTTGAGTTGCGGGTTGGTTAGACATCGGTGCGCGTGCCCTCCCCCGGAAACCTCGCTGAACGCTCGCTTTCCGACCCCTCCCGTTTCACGGGCGGGGTTCATCGCATCGCCCCGGATGGGGCTGGCGTGGGGATGAGGGATGGAGCCTTGCTCACGCGTCGGGTTTCTATTCGACGGGCTTGGAAGCCGATCGTACGGCGGCGCTCGCGTCGGATGGCGTCATTGAGAAAGTTCCATTGACAATTGACAATTTGAAATGGGTTAGGAGACGTTCGCCCCAGTCGCATTTTTCACTTTGCAGTTGTCGATTTCACTTTTTCAATGGTTGAGAACGCAAGGCTAGCGAGAACCTTTCCAGGTCAGTTGAGGCTCGTCGTCCGTGAGCTTTCCGGGGCCGCGGATTTCGGTGCCGGTGACCTTTTGAAGTCGGTCGCCGAGTTGTTGACGATAGACTTCGGCGGCTGCCTGCAGTTGTTGGACGACTTCGGGGTGGGCTTCGATCACATTGGTGGTTTCCGAAACGTCGGCGTCCAAGTCGTACAGCTCCAGGCCGGATTTGGTCATTGCATAACCATCGGGCATGCCGTCTTTTCCTGGTTCGCGATCACCAAGCGTTCGATAGGCATGCGGGAAAACCAATTTGAAACGTTCGTTGCGAATCGTTTGGAGTTGCCCGCCGCTGTAGTACCCGACGAAGGATTCGTGAGGGGATGTCGCGCCCGGAACATCCAACATCAAGTCCAGGATGGAGTGACCATCGATCTTTTGCGTGGGAGCCTCGCCGCCGGTCAACTCGACAATCGTTGGCAGGACATCGATGGTTGAGCAGAACGTGTCGCAGGTGGTGCCCGCAGGAATGGTGTCAGGCCACCACATCACGGTTGGTTCGCGAACGCCGCCTTCCCACTGGGTGCCTTTGCCTTCGCGAAGGGGACCGGCGCTGCCGGCGTGGTTGCCGTAGGAAAGCCACGGTCCGTTGTCGCTGGTGAAGATCACGAGCGTGTTCTTTTGTTGGTCGATGGATTCAATCGCCGAAAGGATCTGGCCGACCGACCAATCGACTTCCATCATCACGTCGCCGAACAGCCCTGCCCCGCTCTTGCCGCGAAAACGCTCGGAGACATACAGCGGGACGTGGACCATCGGATGAGGCAGATACAGCAAGAACGGCTTGTCACTGGATGGATCCTCGATGAACTCGACGCTGCGGCGGGTGAGTTCCACCGTCATCTGTTCTTGATCGGCCGGTTGGACATTGTCGTTGACGATTCGAGGTGGTTGGCCTGCGAAGGATTCGATGATTGGCAGCGGTGGCCAATTGCCGGGGTCGCTGGGATCTTTCTGTTGACGGCGGATGGTGTCCGGGTGCAGCGGCCACATGTCGTTGCTGTAGGGGATGCCGTAGAACTGGTCAAAGCCTTGATTGGTCGGCAAGAATTTGGGGTGATGTCCCAGGTGCCATTTGCCGTGGCAGGCGGTTCGATAGCCCGCGGATCGGCAGACTTCGGCGAAGGTGGTTTCGGAGGGAGCCAGGCCGATCTTGGCTTGAGGGCCGAGTGCTCCAGACAGCCCGAGACGGCGGTGGTAGCAACCGGTGAGAAGAGCCGAGCGTGACGCGGAGCAGACGGCGGACGAGACGCTGAAATCGGTGAACTTGCGGCCTTCGTTGGCCATTCGTTCCAGATTTGGCGTGGAGTAGCCTTGGGCACCAAAAGGGCCAATGTCGGCATAAGCCATGTCGTCCATGTAAATCACGACGATGTTCGGTCGTGATCCCGCCACATCATCGGGAGTGGCGGCGGAGGCGGGAAGAGTGGTGAAGAAGGCGGGGAGGCAAATTGCCAGGAGGTGAGGGAATCGCATGAGGTGGGTCAATCAGGGAGGAAGGTTCTTTGGGCCGCGCTGGCCCACCCTGTTTTACCATGAACAAAACCGCGAATGATCAACGGGCCGGATTCTCCCAGGGGAAGCTGGAGTGTTTGCAGGACACGTTTGCCGGCTGGAACTTCGATGGTGTGCTCGGTGATCGTGGTGCCATGGGCATCGTGATCTTTGCTTGAATCGGTGGGCGTTTGCGTGATCGCGGTCAACGGTCGTTCGATGGCAACGATCAGGGTTCCTGCGATCGGGCTGGTGACAGCGATGCTGAGCGAACGGGGTGCGGGCTGGTTGCTGGGGGCGGGCTCAATGGAAATTTCCAACGGTTGAGGCGGATGCAATCGCAAGGTTGGGTCGCCGAGCAATTGATAAAGCGCTGCGTGTTCCAAGCGTTCTTGTTGCAGGTCCGTTCCCGCGGGTGAAATCAACGAGGCCAGTGTGTCGACCATGACTCGCATGGTGGATTGTTTTCCCTGTTCTTTGGATTGCAGGCTGCGAGCGGCATGCAGCATCGCGTCTCCGATGCGGTCGCAACCGGTGTTTTGTTGGCCACCCGAGTAAACGGATTCCAGCAGTCCGAGTCCCATGCAAGCGTTGCCATACGGCATCGACAAGCGAGACGATGCGATCACCGCGATGGGGCCTCCGTCGGCGAGCACCATGCGTTCGGCCAAGCAGTCTCCTGGTGCGTCGTAGGCACCGGCGAAGCAAGCTAGCAACACTGCGATGGTCGCGCCGTTGGGAGCTCGTTTGAGCTGAGTCGTGTTTTGATTGTTGAGCAAGGATTCCACCGACCACTGCTGGCGGGCTGCCGGCGTCCCATCCGCCGCGGTTGTTTGCAGCAGTTCGAGGCGATCGATTTGGCCGTGGCCCGCATACACCCAAAAGCGTGCGCCGGTGCGATAGCGATTCAGGACCGCATCGGTGAACGATTTGCCGGGAGGACAAAACGGATGGTTGGGACTGGCATAGGCAATTTGTGGTTTCGCATCCGCTGGCAGAACCGTCGTGATCACCCCGCGAGTGACGGATTCGATGGCGGTGTCGACCATCGCCCCAAAGCCGCCGACTCCGCCGGTCAATTGAAAGGAGCGTCGCCAGAGTCCAAAGTCGTCTGAGTTTTCGTACGCTTCAATCCGCTGGACCACACTGGCCAATTGCTCGGCAGACCGAATCGGCAAGCGGCCGATGGCAGCGTCGCTGACCCGATCGCCGTCGCGATCACCATAAGGAAGATCGGTGGGCAGCGTGGACGTGGATCCGAATCGTGAGGTGATCGGAGCAGGAATCATCCAGGTGGGAATCTGGTGCGATTGATTGCGACGCGTGTCGTAATCGGGGGTGTCGCCAACAAGCACGATGTAACGGGTGGCGGCTCCACCGGCGTTCCAGATTTCTTGGTGCGTGAGCGTCGCGGTGTTCGCTGGTCGAACGGTCGCGATTCGAAGTCCTTCCTCGGATCTCATTTCGATCCAGGGTTGCAGGGCTGCGTCCAGTTCCGGCGAGGCGACCACGATGACATCCACGTCATCGGCCGAATTCGCAGTGGCGGGGAAGCAAACTGCCACCAGAGCTAGCAGAGCCAGCAAGCATGAGCCAAAAGGGAGGGGGCGACGATTCATTGCGATCCATCTCTTCAAAAGATTTTGAGTTCGTCCAGTGACAACGTCGACTGAGTCAGAACACAACGTCGACTCGGGCAAAACACGGAACGTTCTGCTCCATCATGCATCATCGAGCGACTCATCGGAAGTTGAATCTTCCAGTCGGTGCCCGGACAGCTCGCCGCGATACCGGCAGGATTCCAAGAAAGATTCCAGCAAAACCTGGGCGGCGACGGCATCGACACGTTGTTTGGTCTTTTTGCGGGTGGTTTTGCCTTGCCGGATCTTGGCGGTGGCGGCGACCGTTGTGAAACGCTCGTCGAAGAGACGCGTCGGCAGACCGGTGGTTTCCTTCAGCCAGGCCGCGAATTTTCGGCTTTCTTTGCTTTTGTCGCTCTCGCCACCGTCGCAGTGAATTGGAAGGCCAACGACCCAAGCAGCAATCCGTTCCGATTTCGCGAGGTCAATGAAGTACTGAGCATCTTTCTCGGGTGTGCTGACCGGATGGGTTTCCAGAGGACTGGCCAGGATCCAGTCGGGGTCACAAATCGCGACTCCAATGCGGACTGTTCCGTAGTCGACCGACGCCAATCGCCCGGTGGAAGGAAACCCGTCGTCGGGGATGTCGGTGGACGTTGGCATTCGAATGCTGGGCGAGATAGAAGAGAAATCAAAAAAGAATCACTCAGGGGACACTGATGTGTCCGAAACGTGACTCGGTTGATTCTATCGTCTTGGGCCAGAGAAGATCACTCCAACCAGAGGAGATCACTCCAAGTCGTTGCCCAGTTCGACGAACGAGGTCTTGGAATGGTTCAAACCACACTGAAGCGGTCCGGTCTATTTTTCTTCACTGAGTGCCTGGCCCCTGGGACGCTGGATCGGAGTCGTTCGGTCGAGCGGCGCGCCGAGAAGCGGTGTTCCATCGTTGGCGACTCGCATGGGTTGCAAGTGGAGGGCTCGATTCCAGCCTGGTTCAGGTCCCACTTTGGCATGGAAAATGTGCCACCATTGTTGGTTGTCGAGCGACGGAACGAAGCACGAATGGCCGACACCGTAGACCGTCTCGGTGCTCTGGAAAGCCGGTTCGGGCAACTTCTTCCAAGCATCGGGAGCCAGGGGATTGTCCTTCACCAATTCCAATCGGCCGAGCTTGTAGGTTGGCAACCAAGACGCACCGCAGGAATAGAGGAGCGAGGTCTTTCCTTTCGCTTGGAAAACCTCAGGGCCTTCGTTGAGCCCCCGTTGAGAAGCATCGGGTTCCACGCGTTCCCACCGATAGTCGTCGTTGTCGCAAATGAGAACGCGAGGCCCCGACAGTTCGGTCGGTGAGCTCATCGGAGCGATGTAGAGGTATTGATTGTCACTGCCCGGTTTGTCCCATCCCGACCAGATTGCGAACAGCTGGTCGTTGTGATTCAGAAGGGTCATGTCGATCGACCAGATGTTAGGCGATCGACCGTCTTCACCATCTCCGGTGGCCAAGGGACCGTGCAGGTTGTACTCGCCCAAAGGGTCAGATGTCTTGGATTCCAAGACGTAGGTCAGATGGTTGGCGTTGTCGCCATCCGAGGCGGCAAAGTAGACGTAGAAGCGGTCGCCAATCGCATGCAGTTCGGGGGCCCAAACCTCTTTGGAATAAGGTCCTTCGTCAGGTGCTTTCCAGACCAAGTGACGTTCGCCCATCGTGGTCAGATCGTCGCTTGCAAAGATGAGAATGCCACGGTCGTTGTCCGATTTGCACCATAGGTAGCGAGGTCGGTGCGGATCCCGAATCACCCAAGGGTCGGCCCCCTTTGCAATCGGATTCCGGAAATGCTGCTGTGAATCGCCAGTGGAAGCCTCTTGTCCGAGTGCATCGACTCCCGGCGAGAAGCCGAGGAGCCACGTGAAAACCAGTCCCGCAGCCATCAGTATGCAACGTCCGCCGTCAGCGCTCATCGATGTTTCCAGTTGAAAATGAAGGAGTGATCTCGCAATCGAAATTCTTGGGCAAGCTTCTGAATCAAGGGGCACGGACCTCACATGGAATGCTTGTCATTTCTTCACGATAGGAGCGTGTTTGCCTGCAGTCGCTATGGACGGGCGGTCAATGAGCGGGCGACGATGGTTTTGCATTCACGCCAGGTTGTCCGGGTGCCGAATGTTGTCACTGCGACAGCGATTCCAGGTAGTCCAGCAGCGAGGAAAGTTCAAAGGTGGTGTATTCATTCAGGACACCCGTTGGCATGACGGAAACCTCCGATGTCTTTCGGACTTCGATGTCTTCTTTTTCGATGGTGGTTTCGCTTCCGGTCTGATCGCGGAGCGTGACTCGATCGCTGCGTTCGTCCGTGATGAACCCTGTCAGGAGATCGCCATCGGTGGTCAGGATTTTATGAGTCGCGAATCCTTGAGCGATTGTCTTGCTGGGATCGAGAATCGCGACGGCGAGCTCCGGACGCTTGTAGGTTTGGGTGATGTTTCCGAGGTACGGTCCCTTCTGAACTTCGGACTGCGAAACGGTATGGCAAGCAATGCATTTGGCACTCGAGAAAACAAGCTTTCCTAGCTCAACGTTTCCTTTGGCAGCAACGGCTGCGGCGGTCGCTTCCTCGATTTTCAACGAACTGATTGTGGGAGAGTCGGTTGGAATCAGGGATTTCAACTGGAACGCTTCTTCGGGCGACCAAACTGGAACGGTGGGTTCAGAGGAAAGGGGCTGAGAATCGTCGACCTGGAAAATCTCATCGCCGAGATAGTAGTGCTGGCTCACCAAATCCGCTGCCGTTACAGATGGGATTGAGGTGAGTGCCTGTTGCAGTGTTGCTGCAATCTTGGGGGTCTCCTTCCACGATTCGGGTTCGTAGTACGGTCCGCGTGTGTCCGGGCGGGTACCCCATGAGTCACCTTTCCAAGGTGCTTCGCGACTGTGCAATCGGCAAAGTGCCTCGAGCATCGCGACCTTCGTGTTAGCGTTGGCGTGTGGGAGTCTTGCAATCAACCCATCAACCACTTCTGTCGAATGAATCATTGCGAGCACTCGGAGAACTTCCGCTTCGGCGGACGATTCGGAAGCGGAATCCAAGACCGCGAAACAAGCGTCGACCGCATTCCTTTTCGCGAGACAGTGAATAGCGGTATGGACCACGACGGGATCTTCGTGTGACAACGCGGCGATGCATTCTTGATCGCTTGCGTCGGTTTGAAGATGCAGCAGTAGATTTCGAAATTCAGATCGCTTGGCAATCGCTTGGTCCACCAACATTTGATGGGCGGGATTTCCGCGACGCATCAACTCACGTTGAGCCTCGACGCGGCGTCGATAGCTCGGAGAGCCCATGACTTGAATCAGTTCAGTGTCCGTTGCCTGTGCGAAATTTGGCATCGGGTCGGGCTCGAAATCAGTGGGCTTCACACAGACGATGTACCCAACATTGGGTGTCGTCCAATCGAATGTCGCACCTTTCCAACTGGCGCAGTAAACCCGGCTGTTTCCGTCCACATCGGCGTCGGTTGGCCGAGTCATCTTGATGAACGACTGAGGCGGCTTGGTTTCCTGGTAGGTGGACCCAGCAGGCGAAACCGTGTGGTGGAAGAGCGACCCTGTTCCCCAGTCAGCAGTGAAGGGAGCGTGGTTCCATTTTCCGAACCCAGGTTCATCGATGTACACGGCTCCGCAACCTGAACCGCCTCCATAATCAGCCAGGGGTTGCACGCATTCGTCGTTGAAGTTTTTGTAGAGGCGGGGGTAGCCATGATCGTCCATTCCCGTGAAGTGATGCAGCCGAACGTCCCATCCTCCACCATCGTTCGTGTTGTCACGAGCGAACATTTCCATCTCCGGACTGATGGCAACCTCGAGGATGTTTCGAGTTCCGGTTGAGTAGATCTGCAGATCGGTTCCATCAGGACGGACCCGAAGGACGCCTCCACCTCGGTGTGTCAGATGTTTTCCGTCACTCCCTTCTGCATCCAAGAATCCGAAATCACCCCCGGCGATATAGAGCCAACCGTCGACTCCGAGACTCAGTCCATTGGTGGTGTGATCGGCGGGCCGATCGGAGTAGTCAAACGCGAGGTTCTTGACGAGCGTTTTTTGTTCGTCCGCGACACCGTCGCCGTCATGGTCAAAGAACACGCTGAGGTTGGGCGGGTGCATGACATACAACCGGTCGTGGTCCCATACCAAGCCGCGAGGGGCATCGATTTCGCAAAAGACTTTTGTTTCGTCCGCGCGGTCATCGCCGTCGAGGTCGCGCAGGCGAATCACTCGTCCACGTTCAGGATTCCGCCCGAGGGAACCGTTGCCGTCGGAGCTAACGAACAGCGTTCCATCAACGCCTGCGGCGACGAAGACCGGGTAGTTCACTGCGGGAGGCGAAGCAAAAACGGTTGCCGTGAATCCATCAGGAACCTGGACGTCGCGAAGAATCGCCGCTTCTTGCTCCGCCGAGAGTTCGACGATACGAGGCGGAAGATTGCCGCGGTTGGTATACGGATCGGCCGCAAGTGGTTCAAACTTTCCCTTGTCCGACTTGGGATCGGCTGGCCAAAGGGGCCCGATGCCTTCCCCGTCGATGTCCACTTCCCAAATGCTGCACCACCCACCGTGTCCGCTGCCTAGGCCGACGATGCGAACAAACCGGACGGGATCGGATTGGCGAAGTGGCAGCTTTCCTCGACCGTTGGGTTTCGGCTCGGAAGTATCGAGTGACGAGGAATCCAGCAGCGTCGTCCAGGAGGCCCCGTCAAGGGAGCCTTCCACGCGATATTGATAGATTCCTCGGCGGGATTCCCACTGGATCGAAATGGTTTCGAGAGCGTGTGGTTCTTCAAACTCAAATTGCAGCGACTGGGGATAGCCACCGCCGCTGGCACACCAACGGGTTTGTTGGTTGCCGTCCAGGGCATGGTAGACGGGATGTCCGTTTTGAGTGCTGGATGCGCTCACCTTCACCAGGGAAGCATCATCAGGGACGCTAGTCAGCTCCAAGTCGACTTGCGAGGCGACGTCCTGCTTGTCAATGAACGTTGTCTCGTTCTCGCCTTGATAAGGCGTCAGGTATTCGTCATTGAGTTTTCCGCAGGTCCACAGCAACCCTCGCGAAATGAGTTCCAGATATCGAGGGTCTTGGACGGTTTCGGTGTTGTGTCCAATCGTGGTGCTGAAGCTTTTGGCACCCTGCGTCTCGTTGGTCCAGGCGACGATCGCTTCCTCGATGCGAGGGGGCTTGCCCCCAAGTTTTTGTTTGCCAATGGCCAATGGGTGTGCGCCGAAGACTTTGACATTGTTGTAGAGCTCTTCCGGAATGGTGGTCCAATCGGCAAGTGTTTGCGTGATCGGGTGTTTGGTGTCAACAAAATGAATGTCGATTGGTTGCTGAGGTCCGTGGCCACTGGACTGCAGTCCCAGGTGAGAGAACCACGCGTCTGTGCCAGTTCGAAAACTGTGCATGGCGCAGTGCAGATGGACGGCCGGGATTGTGCGATGAAGGTTGACGATTCGGTTCACCAGCGCCTCGTCTTTGATGTCAGCAGCACACTCGTCGTGAATGATGACGTCGTAATCCTCCGCCCAGTTGAGCTTGCGGTACAAAGGCAGGACCGGTGCGGTGGTTGAGTTATCGGTCCAATAAACATCGACACGAACATTCGCATGAGCCTGAATGCCCTCGGCAATCGCAGATTGCTGATTGGCATAGTCGTGGCAGCACCCACCCGCGATCAACAAAGCTCGAATGGGTGGTGCAGAAACGGGAGGGTCCGCTTCCTGCGCAAAACTCGCTGGTGCTCCTGTGCAAAGAACGAACGAAGTCACCAGCACAGCCGGTAAGAGCGTGGAGAGTCGAGACATCATTGATCGTACTTTCGTGCCAAACGCCAACCGGGCTGGTTGCTGCGAGTCAAAATCAGTGGGAAAGGCCAAGACAGAGTTTCTCACAAAGTGATTGTGAAGCCGAGGTGGGGATGTCAGTGTAGTCCGACCGTTTGTATGCTCCCTGCTTCTTTGTTGCGTTTGGCGGAGGGATGGGTAGACCGTGAACGATGATCAGCTTGGTTCCAGTAACCCTTACGAAACTCCTCAGTCAGAGGAGGGACAGCCGGACGATACCGCCCTTCCCTCTTTTCGAACGGCAACTCGAAATCGTGCAATTGCTGGCACGGTTGCGGTTTTGCTTTCAATCGCGATTGCTCATTTTGGATCACGATTCGTAATCACTTGGGTGATACCTAACGCAGCGGCTTGATCCTAGCAACGTGCAGCGATCGATTGACTTGATCGAGACCAATCCACGTCGCGAAAAATGACCTGGACCATTCTCGTTGTGATTGCACCGGAGTCGTGAACATGGACATTCGAACCACGACGATCGCTCGCCTTCTCGCTGCAACCTTTTTTGCCGCATTGAGCAGGTCGGCAGGAGTCTTTCGGCAATTAAACTGTTTTGGCAAACGCCACGGGTCCCACGTACAACCGGGGCTAACGCTGGGCTGCTAAATCTTTGCTATTGGCGCTCCCACAGCGGATGCAAATTTTCTTCCGGCTTCTGTCTGTCATCCATCCCGGTAGGGATGTCAGATGGTAGCCGGGGGTCGCTGCGTAGCAGCACACCCCCGGAAACCGTGCCTCCCAAAAAACTCTCCATCCCG
>NZ_LECT01000051.1 GCF_001027925.1 Rhodopirellula islandica
ACGATCGAATAGCAGCTTGCGATGCAGATCGGAATCTCCCAGCGAGATCCAAAATTCACCCTTGACGAAAAAACCTACATAGCAGCGACGAGTTCGGATCCACCTGTCGCCGCTCCGCGGCTTTGGATTGGGGGTGGGGCGTCCGAGACGTCGGGTTGAAACCCGACGCTATCGGATGTCACCGCTCCGCGGTTGGTTGGCGACGTCTCGAGCGAACCGTCGCGGAGCGACGGCATCTGACCAGCCTTGGGTTTCAACCCAAGGTTCGACCGTGACCAACGCACACCCCAGTCGCAGAGCGACGACAGTTGGCGCGACGAGTTCGGAACCACCTGCCGCCGCTTCGCAGCTTTGGATTGGGGTGGAGCGCCCGAGACCGTCGGGTTAAAACCCGACGCAATCAAATGTCACCGCTCCGCGGTTGGTTGTTGACGCCTCGATCGAACAGTCGCGGAGCGACGGCATCGGACTAGCCTTGGGTTTCAACCCAAGGGGGTGACATTAGAACTTCCAGCGGTATTCCATCCGGGTCCCGTAGACGTTCGGCAGATCGCTTCGCCAGCCATGCATGACATCGAAGCGAAGCAGCGTGCGATTGGAAATGGGGAACTGATAGCGCGAGCCGAGGCCAAATTGGTCGCCTTGCACGGCCAGGTTTGAGTCGCCGTGTTCGGTGAGATATGACGCCTCCACCAGCAACTGGCGATCCAGTTGATTGCCGATCAAGTCCACTCCGATGGATCCACCCGCGGTGTCAAATCCGGTGGGGTCCAGTGTCGCGAATCCATTCAGGCCGTCGGTGTCAAAGTTGATCCCGGTGTTGCGCAAGATGCCTCCGCTGCCACCTGCTCGAGCGACCGATTGTGGACGCCCCCAACCGTAGAAGAAATTGGCGTAGGGGACCACGGTGAGCGGCGACGCGGTGATCAGACTGTTTTCCCAAAGGAACAACCCGCCGTCGGCGGTCACGTCGGCATCGGGAAGGTTTTGCCCCGTGTTGATGATCAAGCGAAGTGAGTTGCTGATCCGGTCCAAGTAGCGTTTTGTGAAGCTGATCGTCATGTTGTGATAGCTTCGCCGCGTGTCATCGCGGTCTCGCAGGTAGGCGTAGCCGGCTTCGATGTAGCCATCGTAGGCATCGATGAAGCACGCGGTCCCAAAGGCTTGCGCGGCGTGTTTGTCGGTGCCAAAGGCGGCACTGTTGATTTGGTCAATCGCTGCGAAGAAGGTCCAGTCAAAGTTGGCCCAGTTGAGTGCTCGGCTGTGGCGGGCAGGGATTGCAAACGCCGCACCGGTCACCGCGTCTTCCATCCAGATCCCGTTTTGAAACAACAGCGGAATCAAACCGATCGTCACGGGCATTTCGGCGGGGGAGGATTTGCCGTGAAAGCCACCCCACATTGCACCGAGGTCGCCTTCAAAGAAGGCGGTCACGAAGTTCGGATCAAAGACGCCTTGGTAGTCGAATTCGCCGCCTTGAAAATCAATTCGGTTGAATTGATTGTTGCGATCAAGAGGGCCAATGAACCCATGGAAACGCTCGGAGTCGGTCAGACGCAGATCCATGTCCAGGTTGAGCCGGCTGGCCCAGTTGTCAGTCCGCCCGGCCGCATTGCGACCGGTGCTGATCCCCGAACGGAAATCGCCGTACAAGTAGAATTCCGGACGCGCCAGGTTGGTGCTGCCGAACCAATTCTTGCCACGGGGTGTGATTCCGTCACCGTAAAACGTGCGTCCCCATTCAATCCACGGGCTCTGTGTCGGGACCGCCGCTTTCGCGTCATACACCCACTGCTCCCGTGCGCCATCGTGCCAGTTGGATTGTTCTGGCAATGGCGTGGGGGAAAAGTCATCTGCGAAATGGGTGAGGTTCCCCAGCCCAGCGGACTTTGCGAAATCAGCGGCGGATTCCTCTTGCAGCACCGATTGACCCGCCGTGTCTGGCGAACTGAGCGAGGCGGCGGAGTGACTGGCGAAGTCGTAGTTTGGTTGCGGTTGGGGGAATCGTCCCGCTTCGGTTTGAGAAGGGGGAAGTTGAAAGCGGCTGGCCTCGTCGCGCTCGACCGTCTCAGCATGATTGTGAACTTGCTGAGCTGGCGATGAATCCGGGGCCACGATTGGCAGGCGGGTCGGGCGAGGCCGTCCGGTCTGCGCGAGTGCGTCCGCAGGCGTCAGCATCGTGAGCGAACAGGTGACGCTCAACACGACGAGGCATTGGATGGAAAGACGAGGTTGCAACATGATCAACGCACCATGAAAGTGTGCGAGTCATGGCAGATGTCAATCATCCGCTCATTCATTCGGCGAATCATATCAGGTGTGCTGTTGATCTGACGCATGAAATACATGGGTTCGGTTCGACTCCGCATCCGGACACTCAGTCGGTAGGGCCCGGGAACTTGGAACGCTTCCGCCGGAATGGTGTACTTGGCAACTCGATGGTCCAGCGGCGCAATGCTGTGAGCTTCCATGCGGATCAGTGGCGGGTGATTGAGCACGCTGACGGGCACCGCCCCAGGACGCAGGAACACCAGTTGGTCCAGGCTGAAGTTCAGTGGCAACGCGGCCTCGCGGTCGGTGCCACGAACGTTGTTGATCAAGAACTTGGTTTGCAGGTTGAAAAGACCCTTGTCGCGAGGGATTCGTCCTTTGGCAACTTCGACGCTGTGCATGTCACACAGGTCGGCATTGGCATCCAGGTACCCGGTCTCCCAGACGCGTTGCCCGTTGGGGTTGATCAGAGCCGCGTTCAGCCACAGTTGGGGTTGAGCACCGAGCGAGCCCGTGGGCAAGTTGTGTCCGGTGCTGATGTTGTCGACTCGGTAGCCCAGTTTCAGCGGCATGCCCACTTGAGGCGTGGTGTAGAACACCGGATCGCTGACTTGAGCGCCGGCTTCCAGTGTCATCGCTGAGTAGCCACGTTTCTGATCGAGCTTGGCGTTGTTGGCGTCGATGACTTTGCGAGCATCTCGCCGATCGTCTGCGTTGTCCCAAGGTTTCGGGAACTGCATTCCCTTCGTCACGTTGCGTTCAAATTCTTCGGTGCCCCAGCCGGCGCGGTCGTCAAACGTCAGCCATTGGCGTGGTGTGAAGGCTTTGGCCTTGGGGTTGTGCGGGAAGATCCCTGGGTGAGCGATCGAATAACCGGGACCCCAAAAGGTGTGGTTGGAGTGTTTCTTGGGGTTCCCGTAGGGCTTGCCCGAGATCTCAGCGATATGGCTTTCTTCGTAGCCGGCAGCTTTGCCGGGGACCGCCCCCATGTGGCAGTCCTGGCAGGATATCCCGCACTTCGCCGCGGGGCTGCTGCGGTACTGAGCGTGCACGACTTCCAGCGAAATGCCGGGATGCACCGCGACTTGATGGCACGAAGCGCAAATGTCTGACTTGGTGAGCGGTTCGAAAAAGTAAGACCCGTTGTGGATCGCTTGGCCCGCACCCTTTTGACCTGAATGGGTTTTGAGTTTGTTCTTTTCCGCGTTGGCCAGAGCCGCAGCCAGACCCGCACCGTCGCCGCCACGACCGACCGGAGCATGGATGTTGCCTGGTTCGATTCGACGATCGCCGTTGCTGCTACGCCCGTAGTGCTCATTGATTCGGTGACACGTGATGCATGTCACCCCTTCGCGGGCCACGGGGGGCTGATCCAGAATGCTGACCGTGCGCGGGATTTCGAGCTGCGTCGCAACCGGTGAGTGACACCGCATGCAGAAGTACCCCACCGTGCCTTCGGTCAGTTCCGTGATCGCTTGTTCAAAGCGTTGGAACATCGGCGAGACCGTGGCGTACGCATGGCTGCTGACGCTCCACTCATCGTAGTGTTTGGGATGACAGGCACGACAGGATTCGGCCGACGGATAGCACTCCTCCGTCCACAGTCCTTCGTGTGGATCCTTCTTCTCCGGCGTTTTGGCAGCAGGCGGTTTGAGCGGTTCGTTGCTGCCAAGACCTGCCAGCGGGTCATCGCCGCCGAGGGGATCCGCTCCGGCGGAAGGATCGGCAAAGGCAGCCAGCGGATCGATCTCGGCAGCGACCAAGCGATCTGGCCGCCGTGAATTGTTGGGCTGGATGGTCGCGACGGAGGCTTCTGGCTGGCGTCCGTACAGGCGATTGCCAACGCCCAGCAGTTGGCCGACTTCGAGCAGTTCTTGATCGCTCAGGGTCTGCTGGCCACGGAATTGCATCCCATCGTCAGCGGTTGCCAATGGCGTGAATGCAAGACCACTCCAGAGGCTCAGCCAGATTGTCAGAATCGCGAGCGTTTCACGACGAGGAGTGATGAGCATCATCGTGTGAACCTGAACAACCCAATAACACGTGAACAATCCGAACAACACCGACAACCACACTGGGTGCATCGACTGGTGATGTTCGGATCGTCCAGAATGATCAGCGGGATGCGATCAAATGCCTCAACCGGCAAAGCTTGCCAGACAGAAGCACTTGCAAAGGGTGGTTCGCCCACAGCCAGGAGGTTGCGGTTTCATGCGGGGCGTTTCACGGGCAGTGGCAGACAATCAACATGGACCAGGAAGGTGTGGTGTTCAGCTCCCCGACGTCGATGGAGGTCGTGCGGCTTTGAAGTGCCGATCCAGCAGTGAGATGCAGAACCCCGCCCGTGACGGAGGTCGTGCAGTTTTCCTTCACCCTCCCTTTGGGAGGGTCGAATAATAAATGGTGGCTGGCGTCTGGGGTTCGCCCCGGATGGGGCCGTCATGCTTAGCTCGGGGCGGAAGCCCCGAGAGACCGATGCCGGAAAACAAACGGTCGCCCCGGATGGGGCCGTCGTGGGAGTTGGGGGCGTCCCTCGCTCACGCTCTTTGAAGTTGCGCTTTATCCGTCAATGGCCAACGGCCTTGTTCAACATCGCCAGGGGCATCGCCCCTGGAGCAGTAAAGCACGGCCCCATTTTGGCCAACGACCAAATTCAATTAAAAACGTGTGGGTTGATGTTGGCCGTTGGCCAACCAATTGCCCTCCATCTCGATCCCTGGGGCGATGCCCCAGGCTACGATGACGAAGGCCGTTGGCCAACAATACCGATTGCAAAAGCGCAACTTCAAAACTCACGCTTCGGGTTGTGATTGGTAGTTGCTGCAGAAACCCGCTAAAACCCAGCACCAGAAAACTGCACGACGTCTGCAGCGGGAGGGGGCGGAAAGCGAGCGTTCAGCGAGATTTCCGGGGGAGGGCCATCCGCGCCGCTCCCCATGCTCGGCCCTCACCCTCGCGTACGCCTGAACGGCGTCGCTCGACCTCTCCCCAAACTTCGTTTCGGGAGAGGTACGCCATGTGATAACCCGCCAAAATGCAGCACCAAAAAACTGCACGACCTCCTTCGTCGGGGGAGAGGCAACAGGCAAAAAACTGTCCACGAAAACGCTGTGTCAACACCAACCTTTGAACAGCCCAGCGTTCGCCCCGGTTGTGCGTGGGAACCGTGGCTAACGCCAAACGGCTCACGTACCCGGTGGCACCTGCGTACCTGCTTCGTTCTCGGTTTGAAGTGGGAACGAGTCGCCGGTTGCGAGTCCTCGGTCGAGGACCCAGACGTTGCGGAACCGGACGGGGTCGGAATGGTCTTGCAGCAACGTTGGCAAGGGAAGCGCTTCTTCGGGCTTGCCAGCTCCGGTGGGACCTGGCAAGGCGACATTGTCTTGGACCTTCACGCCGTTGACCCAGGAGGTCACGTGAGCGGGACGAAGTTTCTTGCCATCCACACCAAACCGTGCCGCGGTGAAGCGAACGTCATAGGTCTGCCAAGTCAGTGGCGGGAACGCCATGTTCAAACGTGGTGGCTTGAAGCGATACAGGGCTCCCAAGCCATTGAAGACTCGTTCGGTACCGAATGAATCCAGGACTTGGCACTCGTAGCGGCTTTGCAGATAGATGCCACTGTTGCCTCGTTGTTGGCCTTGTTTGCCGGGCATGTGCGGGATTCGGAATTCCAGGTGCAGGTCAAAGTCGTTGAGCAACCATTTGATGTTGGCACCTTGGGCGAGCAAGCCTTCGTCGGCGATCCGGGCCTTGGAAAATTGGTCGGTGTTCTCGCCGTTGAAAAGCACGAGTGCTTCCTTGGGTGGCTGAGCGCCCATCGTGGGGCTGGTTCGAATCACGCGAGGCAATTCGCCGAGCGAGTCGCCTTCGAAGTTGATCAAACGGCACTTTTCAGGGCCCGCGAACAACGCCCAGGGGCCGCCCGAGAGGACCAACGTTTCTCCGTTGCGGCGTCCGATCAAACGCAGCTGAGTGGCCTCGTTGAAGTTCTCGTCGCCAGGCAGTCCGCCTTCGTAAGCCAGGGCTTCGAACTCACCTGAGCCGAGGGCTCGGATTTGGATGCCGAATCGTTGGTTGGTGGTTTCGGTGGATGCATCGGAGTCATCCGTTTTCTTTTCAGTTGCAATCGCGACATCGCCGGCGTATTCGCCGATCAACTTGAAGTCAACGGCGACAGGTCCTTCGGTCGGTGGCAAGGTCCAAACACCTTTCTCCACCCAAGTCGGATCGGGTTTGGGCTCGGCTGGTTTTTCTTCCGCGACTTCTTCTTGAGGAGCTGTTTCGTTGTCGGCCTTTTCATCGGCCATTTTCTCGCTCTTGGGAGCGTCCGCTGTGGGGGCCTCTGAGGCGTCCTGTTTTGGTTTCGAGGCCTTTTCTTCATTGGCGTCGTCAGAAGCCTTTTCGGCCTTCTTTTCGCTCTTGGTCTCGGCTGGTTTTGCGTCGGGTTTGGACGCGTCTGACTTTTCGGTTGCGACCGAGTCCTTTTCTTGTGCCGACACTACCTGGGGCGTCAGCGAAATCGCCAGGCACAGAGCGAGCAAACCCGCGAAAACGCGTGGGGTTGGGGTCGCGAGAAATTTGCGAAATGACATACTCGAACGGGTCTCGTACTTTCGGGGATGGTGGGCGGTCTGGGGGGAGCGGATATTTTAGTTCAATTGTGAGTGGATGCAGCATGGGACCGAGGCAAAGTTCAACATCAAAACCGAAAGTCGCACGCCAGCCGATTTCGGTTCGCGGGTGCCGGGTTCACAATCTGCGTGAGATCGATGTGGACATCCCTCGCGGGGAATTGGTGGTCATTTGCGGGCTTTCCGGCAGTGGGAAGACCTCCCTGGCCTTGGACACGCTGTATGCGGAGGGGCAACGCAGCTACATCGAGAGTTTTTCTGCCTACACGCGGCAATACCTGAACCAGCTGGACAAGCCGGATTGCGACAGCATTTCCGGAATCCCACCTGCGATCGCCGTCACTCGTGCCTCGGCGGTCAAAACCAATCGCAGCACCGTGGCAACGTCGACCGAAATCGCGGAACACCTGCGTCTGCTGTTCGCACGTGCATCCGAATTGGTGTGTTATCAGTGCGGGCAACCGGTTGTGATCGACAGTCCTCAAAGCGTTGCCGCCCAGCTCAGCGACCCAGCCGCGAAAGTTCAGCGGGCGATTGTGGGGTTTGAACTCTGGTTGCCGAACCGGAAAGCTGCCTCAGAGATCTTGCTCGGCCTTCAACAGGAAGGGTTCGTGCGTCTGATCCTCAAAGGCGAAACTTTCCAACTGTCCGATGAGGACCGCAGCAAAATGGCCAAGCGGATTGGATCAAAGGGGGTGTCGGCGACCGTGGTCGTCGATCGGCTGTCATCGTCGTCCGAAATGTCGCGTTGGACCGAGTCGTTGGAAACCGCGATGACCGAAGGCAATGGTCGCGCGGTCGTGTTGTTTCAATCCGATGCGGAGGATCTGTTCGCAACCTTGCCCACGCAGTCCGTTGACGGCCGTGAGATGCGGCAGCGTGTCGCCAGCGATCGGCATCGTTGCGATCACTGCGACATTGAATATCCCGATCCGGTCGCACGAGCGTTCAACTTCAACCATCCGATGGGAGCATGCGCTGAGTGCGAAGGGTTTGGAGATGTGATCGGGATCGACATGGACCGGATCGTTCCGGACAAGTCGAAGTCGATTCGCGAAGGGGCCATCGCCCCTTGGAATGCTCCTTCGTACCAGCATGAATTGGAGGAGTTGTTGGCGCTCGCGGAGGACTATGACCTGCCCGTTGACGTCCCTTTTTCGAGTTTAAAGAAGAAGCATCTGAAGCTGATTCACGAAGGTGTCCGCGAACGCAAATTTGGTGGTTTGAATGGGTTCTTCGCGTGGTTGGATCGCAAGAAATACAAGATGCACATCCGTGTGTTTGCCTCGCGATACCGTAGCTATCGGACTTGCCCGGCATGTGGTGGTGACCGATTGAAGCCCGAGTCGCTGGCGTACAAAGTCGGCGGGAACAACATTTCAGAAATGTTGGCGATGCGGTGCGATCAGCTGGACCGGTTTCTAGACGAGTGGTTCGGTGAGGACGTGGGAAAGCTCTCAGGGGCGGGTTCCAGTTCAATCGATGAAGTGGTTCGCGAGAAATTGGTCGGCTATCAGACCCAAGCCGAGTTGTTGGTCGCCGATCAGCAGCGTCGCCACACGATCGCCAGCGAACCGGTTCGTCAAATTCGTGATCGGTTGCACTACTTGGATCAAGTCGGTCTGGGGTACCTGCAACTCAATCGCACGCTGCGAACCTTGTCTGGAGGAGAGACCCAGCGAATCGCATTGACACTGGCGTTGGGCAGCACGTTGGTTGGCATGTTGTACGTGCTGGATGAACCGACCGCCGGATTGCATCCGGTCGATGTGGAGCAATTGGTCGACGCGATCACGAAGCTTCGCGATCGTGGCAACACCGTCGTGGTGGTCGAACACAACGACACGCTGATTCAGCTTGCGGATCGTGTGGTTGAGATTGGTCCGGGCGCGGGGGTTGGTGGAGGCTTGGTGACTTTCGAGGGCACGCCGAAGCAGTTGATGAAGGCGAAAGACAGTTTGACGGGACGGTATCTCGGCAAGAATCGCAAGCGTTCGATCCAATTGGATTTGACGGATGAGCGATCAGCCACCGGTGCATTGATTCTTTCAGGAGCGAGCGGGCACAATCTCCGAGACATTGACGTGGAGTTTCCGCTGGGGTGCATGACCGTGGTCACCGGGCGATCGGGAAGCGGCAAGAGTTCATTGATCCATGACACCTTGTTCGGTGCCGTGTCCACGCGGTTGGCCGAACGTCGCGGTGAAGTTCCTTCGGCGGACATCGTTGCCGGGACGCTTCCCTTCCGATCGTTGCAGGGCGAGCATGCGATTGATGATTGTTTGTTGGTCGATCAATCACCGATCAGCCGCAGTCCTCGCAGTTGCCCGGTCACGTTTGCGAAAGCGTTTGATCCGATCCGGCAAGCGTTCGCGGAAACGGTGGATGCCAAGATTCGGAACTTCAAACCGGGGCACTTCAGTTTCAATTCCTCGGCCGGTCAATGTGCGGCGTGCGAGGGAGCGGGCGTGCAAACGGTCGACATGCAGTTCCTGGCCGATGTGTCGATGCGATGCGGTGAATGTCGGGGACGGCGTTACCGCGACGAAGTGTTGCAGGTTCGCTATCGAGATCGCACGATCGCGGATGTGCTGGAGATGACTGTCCGGGAGGCGTCCGAGTTCTTTCGCGAAATGCCGAAGGTGCAGAACAAATTGAAGCGTTTGATCGATGTCGGGCTGGACTATGTCGCCTTGGGGCAGCCCGCGACAACGCTTTCGAGCGGTGAGGCACAACGTTTGAAGTTAGCGGCGTTCCTCGCGGGATCGAGCAAGCGACGGACTTTGTTCTTGATGGACGAGCCCACGACCGGACTGCATTTCGACGACATCACGCGGTTGCTGAAGTGCTTCGATGCATTGATCGACGAAGGGCATTCGTTGGTCGTGATCGAGCACCATCCCATGTTGATGGCGGCGGCAGATCAAATCATCGAAGTGGGACCCGGTGCGGCGGAGGATGGCGGCCAGATCGTTGCCAGCGGGACTCGCGATGAAGTGGCTTCGGTCAACGACAGTTTGACCGGCCAAATCTTGCGGCAGATGCTTTGACTGCGGTTCGACCAGAGGAGAACGTTTGTCTCAAACGTTTGCGTGGCTGGGTGTGCAATGTCGCGAGGTGTTGGGCGAACGGTGTGACACGTTGCGTCTGGGATGAGACGCGGCTTGGTGTTTGAGTGTGGCCAGACGGAACAGTTGGGGACAACTGTTCTACTCGGGTGAGAGTAGAACGTTTGTCTCAAACGTTTGCGTGGCTGGGCGCGCAACGTCGCGACGCGTTGTGCGAACGGTGTGGCACGTTGCGTCTGGGATTTGCCGCGGCTTGGCGTTTGAATGTGGCCTGACGGAACAGTTGAGGACAACTGTTCGACTCTGGTGAGAGTAGAACGTTTGTCTCAAACGTTTGCGTGGCTGGGCGCGCAATGCCGCGACGCGTTGGGCGAACGGTGTGACACGCTGCGTCTGGGATTTGCCGCGGCTTGGCGTTTGAGTGTGGCCAGACGGAACAGTTGGGGACAACTGTTCGACTCTGTTGAGAGGAGAACGTTTGTCCCAAACGTTTGCGTGGCTGGGTGCGCAATGTCGCGATGCGTTGAGCGAACGGTGTGACACGTTGCGTCTGGGATGAGACGCGGCTTGGCGTTTGAATGTGGCCTGACGGAACAGTTGGGGACAACTGTTCGACTCGGGTGAGAGTAGAACGTTTGTCTCAAACGTTTGCGTGGCGGGGTGCGCAATGTCGCGACGCGTTGCGCGAACGGTGTGGCACGCTGCGTCTGGGAATCGACGCGGCTTGGCGTTTGAATGTGGCCTGACGGAACAGTTGGGGACAACTGTTCTACTCTGTTGAGAGTAGAACGTTTGTCTCAAACGTTTGCGTGGCTGGGTGAGCAATGTCGCGACGCGTTGAGCGAACGGTGTGACACGCTGCGTCCGCGAATCGACGCGGCTTGGCGTTTGAATGTGGCCAGACGGAACAGTTGAGGACAACTGTTCGACTCTGGTGAGAGTAGAACGTTTGTCTCAAACGTTTGCGTGGCTGGGTGCGCAACGTCGCGACGCGTTGAGCGAACGGTGTGGCACGTTGCGTCTTGGATTTGCCGCGGCTTGGCGTTTGAGTGTGGCCAGACGGAACAGTTGAGGACAACTGTTCGACTCGGGTGAGAGTAGAACGTTTGTCTCAAACGTTTGCGTGGCTGGGTGCGCAACGTCGCGACGCGTTGAGCGAACGGTGTGACACGCTGCGTCTTGGAATCGCCGCGGCTTGGCGTTTGAGTGTGGCCAGACGGAACAGTTGAGGACAACTGTTCTACTCTGGTGAGAGTAGAACGTTTGTCTCAAACGTTTGCGTGGCTGGGTGTGCAACGTCGCGACGCGTTGAGCGAACGGTGTGACACGCTGCGTCCGGGAATCGACGCGGCTTGGTGTTTGAATGTGGCCAGACGGAACAGTTGGGGACAACTGTTCGACTCTGGTGAGAGTAGAACGTTTGTCTCAAACGTTTGCGTGGCTGGGTGCGCAACGTCGCGACGCGTTGTGCGAACGGTGTGACACGCTGCGTCTGGGATTTGCCGCGGCTTGTTGTTTGAATGTGGCCAGACGGAACCGTTGAAGACAACTGTTCCGCGTTTGCAGTCGACCTACAAGCGACAATTGTTGATCGTCATCTCGAAGATCCCGGACGCGCCGATTTCTTTGAGGCGTTCCATGACTTCGACGACTTCGCCGCGCCGGACCATGACCTGGATCGCACACCAATCTTTGTCTTCGAGCGAATTGATGGTGGGTGAGTTGAAACCCGGGGTGATCTTTTCGGCTTCACCGAGTTGGGATCGCGGGATGTTGTATTCGACCAGCGAATAATCGCGTGCGAGGACGACGCCTTCGAGTCGTGAAACCAGTCGGTTGGCGACTTCTTTGCAGCGGTGTGCTTCGTTTTGGATCAGCACCGTTTCGTAGTGACCGATTTCTTCGAGGATCCGCAGACGATTGGCGGCCAGGGTGCTGCCGGTTTCAACCAAGTCAACGATTGCGTCCGCGACGCCCAAGCGAATCATGGCTTCGACGCTGCCGGAAAGCGACACCAGATGTGCTTTGGCGTTTTTGGTGGCCAGGTATTGCTCGGTGACGTGCGGGAAGCTGGTGGCAATTCGTTTGCCATCCAGTTGCGACGCGTCGGTGTAGTCTTCGTCATCGGGCACACAGAAGGCGAGTCGACACCGGCCGACACCAAACGCCATGCGTTGTTCGACGTTTGCCCCGGCTTCTTCCACCAAGTCGCTGCCGGTGATGCCCATGTCGATGGCGCCTTCGGCACACAACGTGGGGATGTCATCGGTGCGCAAAAAGATCAAATCGATTGGCAATCCACTGACTCGAGCGAACAGGCCTCGATTCTGACGGCGGAAGCTCAATCCCGCTTGGTTCAGCAGTCCGGTTGCCAATTCGCTGAGTCGCCCTTTGCTGGGGATCCCCAAACGCAAAAAGCTGTCGGGGTCAGGGCTGCTTCCGAGGGGGGCCGAAGTCGTCATGGGAACCAAAAAAGATCGAGAGCCAAAAAGTCAGACAGGCAAAAAGAGTAATCACTGGACTCGATTCTTGGCAGGTGTCTGTTTGGTTTCGCCCGCATTCGGGCTCACGAATCGGCGTTGCCCGAGTCCTTTTTTGCGGGACGGGAGGCTTTTTCGACCAGGCCGGACGTGCCTTCTCGGCGGGCCAGTTCCGCGGCGACTTCGTCCAGCTCGATTCCTCGCCAGGCCATCAGGACCATCGCGTGATAGATCAGGTCGCCGGCTTCGTAGATCGCGTGCTGGCGGCCGGCTTCGTCGGGTTCATCCGCGGCTTCGATCAGCTCCTCGGCTTCTTCTCGGATTTTTCGACCGATCGCCTCGGCACCACCGTTCATCAATTTGGTGGTGTAGGAGCCCTCGGGACGTTCCGCGGCACGAGTCCGCAGCGTGGCCATCAAACGATCCAGGGGAAGCAACGAGTCGGGCATGGAATTTCCATTTCAAGGAAGGAGTGGGCTGCCTTTTGAGAACATACTTCCGTCAAGGAGCGATCGGAACCCACCGGGTGTCAGGCACATTTTCGCGAAATGACCCTGGGGCATCTCGGAAAAGGTACCTGACACCTTTTTTCGAATTACCAAGGCATGACCGCGTTTTGCACGGGCGCGGTGGAGGATGGAGGGGAGTAGCGACGGTCGACCGCCCGTGCTCGGCTGGTGCTGGATCGTCCAAACCACGAATTTGCCGTCGAGTTGGCTCGAGCGTTGGACCAGTTGCCAAGTGCTTTGGCAGTGCTGCTGCTTCTCGAGAATCCCCCGTGAGTGACCGCACGTGAATTGGCGTGTGAGCGGGCGCCCCAGCCGTTGGCGTGTGAGCGACCTTGGCTGATTGCGACGCCGCCGTTGGCGTACGCGGTGCTGTTTCCGCTGGCGAACCCACCGTTGCGGCCGCTGCCTCGCATGTCGGCTCGGGCGTAACCGCCGTTGGTGGCGTAGGAGCTGGCGTTCAGTCGGGTGTTGCCGCGTCCGCTGGCGGTTGAGATCGCGGTGCCGCCGTTGGAATAGCTGCTCGCGGTGACTTGTGCACTGGCTTCGGCGGTCATCAAGCAGGCCGCTGCGATGGCGATGGCGAAGAGACGAATGGACATGGCTGGGATCCTCAGAGAGAGTTTCAAGAAGTTGTTTTGAAGGACGCTGTTGTCTTCACCGGAACCTTGCGAGAAACCCTCGGCTGGGCCCTCATCCATTTCCACTTTTTTTCTTTGGTTGCTGAAATGCCTGCCAAACAGGAGCCGGCGATCCTTGAGATTCGAGTAAGCTTCGGTCGGGGGGATTGCAACTTGCGAGCGAATTCAAGTCGCAAGGAAGTGACGCTGAATGAACGAGGGGATCGTTTTGACGAATGACCAGTCATCCAACGCGGAAGACATTTTTCTAGACGCCATCGATCGCCCAGCCGCGGACCGCGATGCGTATCTGCTGGAACGATGTGGCGAAAACCGTGATCTGTTGCAGCAGGTACGGAAACTGATCGCGGCGGATGAGGCCGCCCAGGAAGATGATTTTTTACGCTCGAAGTTCATGCCCGCGTCACCTCGGATCCAGGCGTTCGGGGACGATCAAGAGGACGCGACGGACGACATCCCGGAAGAGTATGCCTCGGTCAACGAGTCCGCTCGGTTCCGGATTCTGTCCCGTCACGACGAAGGAGGCTTGGGCGAAGTCTTGGTGGCCCACGACCGGCAACTGGATCGAGAGGTTGCGATCAAGCAAATTCGGCCGCAATGGAACGGGCACAAAGAAGCCAACGCCCGCTTTCTTCGCGAAGCCGAGATCACCGGCCGACTGGAACATCCTGGCATCGTTCCGGTCTACGCGATGGGAACGTGGAAGGATGGCCGCCCCTTTTATGCGATGAGGTTCATCGAAGGGCAAACGCTGCGGCAAGTCATCCGTGAACACCGTGATTCGTTGCAGGATGAACCTGCGCCCGCGTCAGCCGGCGACGGTGGCGAACAGGCTCGGTCGTTGCGGACGATCCTGAATCGCTTCGTCGATGTTTGCAACACGATCGAATATGCCCACAGCCGGCGGATCATCCACCGCGATATCAAACCCGCCAACATCATGATCGGCCCCTATGGTGAGACGTTGGTGGTGGATTGGGGATTGGCCAAACAGTTGGAGGAAGGGGCGGGGGACGCACTCGTTGACGGCGAGATCGATCGATCGGACGAGTCCGCAGTCCGCAGTGACTCAAGTCACACGCGAGCAGGCGGGGCCGTTGGGACGCCCCAGTACATGAGTCCCGAGCAGGCCGGCGGCGATGTTCAGTTGGTCGGTTGCCAGACGGATGTGTATTTGCTGGGGGCGACCCTGTATCAGATTTTAACGGGATCACCGCCTCACCAGGACGACTCGGTCAGCCAGATCTTGCAACGGGTGCGGCAGGAGGAAGTCACGCCGCCTCGTCGTCGAGACGCGAATGTGCCAGAACCTCTGCAAGCGATTTGTTTGAAGGCAATGGCGAGGAAGACAACGGATCGCTATCCGACTGCCGCGGCGCTTGCGGCAGACGTGGAACGTTGGTTAGGCGATGAATCGGTGTCAGTGTTCAACGATCCGCTGCCGGTTCGGATTGGACGTTGGGGGCGAAAGCATCGGACGCTCGCCACCAGCGGCGCGGTCGCGGCGTTGTTGTTGATGTTTGGTTCGATTGTGGGAGCAGCGTTTTGGAGTTATCAAAGTTCACAACGCCTGAAGGTCGAACGGGAACGCAACCAAAAGGAGTTGCAGCTCACGATCGCAAACGAAAGACGATTGAACGAGATTCACAATTCGGTTGATTCCGATTGGCAAATCGCGGCCAGCGAGATCGAGTTTGGTCGTTACGAGTCAGCGTTGGGAATCCTGCAACGTGCCTTCAAAACGTTGGAGGAAGAACCCGAGTTCAGCCTCGACCGCGAGCGGATTGTTGCCAAAGCGGAACGTATGCAGCGGTTGGTCTCGTTCTACGACTTGGCGGAACAGGCCGAGGAGTTTGGGATCATGAGCCGTGACACGCAGGGAATCATGGCGGCGTCGAATGCGGTGAAAGCTCTTGGCGTTTGGGAGCAACGCGATTGGTGGAACTACCTTCCCAACGAGGATCTTTCGGCGAATCAAAGGGACCAGCTGCTTTGGGACACCTACCAACAGTGGATCATCCTTGATGGGATGTTGGTCAAGACCATTGGCACTCGGTTGTTTGGAGTGATGAAACATTCCGATGGTCAATCCGATTCGGGGGAGCGTTTGTGGAAAGCTTGGATGGCGATGCAAACCAAAGCCGGAATCGCAGAGGCGCAGGCCGCCAAGGTTGTGAGTGAACGAGTGGAGCTGTTTCGGCAATCGGAGGCTGTGCGTTGGTACCGCGGGATCGCGAACTTCCGTTTGGGTGATGGCAAGTGGGTCAAAGGCGAAGAGCTGGGGACGGCTCGCAACGCGGCCGACGCGCAAAAGATCGGCATCATGTGTTTGCTGTCTGCCATGGACCCCTCGTTTCGAGTGGTGTTCAAAAACTACAAGAACCTCGATGCCGTGGAAGGTGGACGCCAGTTGTTTCAACGGTCGGCGTCGCTGCGTCCGAATCACTATTGGACTCAGCTCACCCTTGGCCACCTTCAGTATTTCTCCGCGATCCAACAGCCTGAATTGGATTGGCAAAGCTATTCATTGGCGATCCAAACCTTTGGCCGCTGCATCGCGATCAATCCAGACAATTGCTTTGGCTACGCCGACCGTGCTGCTCTCTATCGGATGCAGGCGGATTTATTGCAGGAGGACCAGTCCGTCGAGCCGTCGATCCGGGACGAACGGATTGAGGACCTTCTGCTGTGGAGCATGCAGGATGCTGAAAACGCATTCCGGCTCGGCGAGAAACAGCCTTGGGTGGGCTGGGTCTATGGCATGACCCTGTCTGCGATCGATCAAAATCAACTCGCGGTCGACGTGTTGCTTGAAACATGTCGGCAGTCATTGGCTCTGGTTCCGGTGGTGGATTCAGCATTGATCGCGGCAGAAGATTTGCGGGGGCGATCCGATGCGATTCAGTTTGCCGAGGAAATGATGTTGCTGCATCCAGAGCAGCCTGTGTACCGAGTGTTGCTGGCCTCCGTTCATCTGACACGCCAGCAAAATGATGTGGCTGAAGGGGTGTTGAACGAGCTCTTTGAATCGGGACAAGCCGATGGTCTGTCGCCGCCCCTGCTGGCTCACGCATTGGCGGCTCGCGGCATCCTTCATCTTTCCGCCGAGCGATTGAAGCTCGCGTCGGAAGACTTCACGAAAGCCAACCAACTGGATCCCCACCATTTGTGGGCGGCTTACGGAATCGCAGCTTGCAAGGATCTTTCGGGGGCGTACGAGGAAGCACTCGGTCTTTACAAATTGGCGTCGAAGCTCGCGATACTGAGTGAACATCAGGCGGCCTGTTTGCTGGGCATCGGACGGACACAGGCGTTTCTCGGGAAATATCCCGAGGCTGCCAAATCAGTCCGAGGGGCTTTGGAAACGCAGCCCGGTTGCGAAGTGATTGGCGCGGTACGCCCCTTGTATGATCGGTTGAAAGCATGGGCAAAGACGTCGAAGCCAAAGGAAGAGATGCGGCAGTTGTCGGACTGGATCAAAGAGATCAACCAACTCCCACGAGCGACCAAGGTGCTGATCGCTGACGGTGAGACGCCCGGACCTTACCGAGCATCGCTGCTCAATGGTGGATTTGAACGAGGCGGATGGAATTACTGGTCCAATGATCGAGGCATCGCGTGGATCAACGATTCAGGGTATCGGTCGCTGGCCAGTGTCACGTCGTCTCAGGCACACACCGGCGAATATTCGATGCGGATTGTCGGTGACCGGCCGCCAGCAGGCGAGACACCGACGATCGGAGGACGAACAAAACAGGTTTTTCCGATCCCCGAAAACTCGCGATGCGTCATTTCGGTTTGGGCGAAAGCGAGAGATTTGAACGAGGGAGCTGTCCGATTGATCGTCGATGGATCACAAATCCCGGTGACGTTGGACGTGGCCGAGGGAACCTACGATTGGCGGAAGTTTGAGACTGAAATCTACTTTGGCCGATCGCCGGATCCGACGCTGACGAGCATCCCGATGGAGGTTCAGATTCTCTCGGCGGGCGAGGGCGAAGCCTGGCTCGATGATCTGGCGGTGACGGTGTTCGACACAGATTGATCCTCAAAACGCGACGTTTTGGCGTCTTTGGAAAAGTTTTGAATTTCGTGAGGGTATCCGAGAGGGGATCTCGCAAGTGTTGGTGAGGCGGCAAGTCAGCCGCTCCAATCACTTCCTGAAACCTTCTGCTTGCGAGAAAAACCATGTCCAAGATCGTCCACTTCAAAGTCCTGTCCGGTGTCGCTGCTCTCTTGTTCGTCGCGATCGCTTGCCAACCCGCCTCGGCACAGAGTGCTGGATCGTATGTCGATTTTCTCAATGGCGGAGCGAGTGCTGGGGCATCCGCGAACGGCCAGTGGAAGTTTGCCAAATCGAAGAGCAGTTCCAAAAATGGCACCAACTTCGGCCATGGCTTTGGCGTGGGAGCCGGGCCCAAAGGCATCTCTCTGTCGAATTCGATTGGCGTGGGCGGCAACGGAGTCGGTGGGATCGGTCACAACCTGAACATGACCATCGGACGCAACGGAACCCACATCAGCCAAGGTGGTGTGACGTCGCAAGGAAATGGTCGGATCTACACCGGTGGGAACACGGGGATCCGAAACACTGGCACGCAACGCGGGCAGATTGACGGTGGCAGCACGTCGACCGGATTTGGCAGCCGCACCCGAGTTTGGTCGAACAGCCGCACCCGGTATTGGAACCGTTGAGCTGGGGCTGTGCTTCTCCCTTCGCTTCGCTCGAATCTCGCAGGGGGAGGGTGAAGTGAATGATCGGGGTTCACCCAGTGAGCCGAAGGGCGTTCGCCCCGGTTAACACGCGCAACCGGGGCTAACGCTGGGCTGTCAATCTTTGGGGTTGCAGCGTTTCTGGTGTACGCAAGATTTTGCCTCGTATCAACAAGTCACCTCTCCCTCAGCTTTGCTGGGGGAGAGGTCGAACAGGCCGATGGAGGCCCTGTTCGGGTGAGGGGGCGATTCACAGCA
>NZ_LECT01000052.1 GCF_001027925.1 Rhodopirellula islandica
TCGATGAAAGCGGATGCCGAACGAACCGGCCGCCACCACCACCGAGGCCAGGTCCAAGCCGCAGCCTGCTTCGGTTGAGCAGGCCCGAAGCAATCGCAGGCCTTCATCGCGGCTCATGAGGCGATGGAACAGTTGGGGACAACGGTTCGACTCTGATGCGCTCATTCCACCAGAATCACGAGGTCGACACCTCTCGGCAGACGATCGTTCCCGCGAATGCTCGTTGAAACCATGGGAGTCGTTCCCAATCAGCCATTGAAAATGCCGGAAGTCTCGCGACGCCAAAACCAACAAGGTGGCTGGCACCTTATAGAAACAAGCAGAGAAATCAGAAGGTGGCTGGCACCTTATAAGAAGTGAGAAGGTGGCTGGCACCTTATAAGAAGTGATAATTGATTGGGGGTTTCCGTGCGTCGCCATCTTTGGTCGTCGGGCGAGAAAGAAGCTCACCGGCCGCATCCAACATCTCTTGGGTGGAATGATAGTCTTCCGAAAATCGCTGCTTCTTCCACTCTTGTTGAATAGCCGCGTCGTTTGCACCAAAATGCCTGGCGTTGCTCAGGATGTAACGCAGGCCGAATGCCAGCGTGACACCTACAAGCCAGAGGAACCATCGTTCGAATCGTCTGCGGCGAACACGATCAGACATTGGGGGCAATTGAATGAGAGTTGCACCACAGAAAGGGGCCGGTACCTGACTGGGTATCATTGCGGAAAAGTTTTTTTTTCCGACAGAGGGCCTCTGTCGGCTACGTGGTTGTTCAGGGTGCTTGGATCTTGAACAGGAACTCTTTTCCACGAACGAAGATCGCGCCGTTGGAGACGGCGGGGCACGCGGAGGTCGCCATCTCTGGCACGTCGTTGGTCGCGTTGATCTCGGGTTCTCGTTGAGCCTTCACGACTGTTCCCAGTCCACTTTGGTTGAAGAAGTACAGACGATCGCCAGCGAGAATCGGCGACGCCAAGTAATCGCCGGAAATACGTTTCTTCCAAAGTTCCTCACCGTTGTTCACATCGATGCACGACAACACACCGTTGTCGGTGACCTGAAAGATGAGTCCATCGTGCTCAATCGCTTTGGCGAAACGAGGGTTGCCGCGTTCACGCACCCATTCGACGTGCGAGTCGGTGACGTCGCCTTGGGCGGACTCATCCAGCCGAACCGCGACAAGCTGCGCCCCACGGGAACCGGTGTTGATGATCGCGAGCTTCTTTTCCGGCAACCACAACGGTCGGATGCCTGCGTTGTAACTCTTGTGTCGCAGCGTCCAGAGTTCTTTGCCGGTTTCCAGATCGTAGCTCTGCATCGCTCGAGCACCGACGGACAGAATTTGCGTTTGCTCGCCAACTTGGACAATCGCGGGTGTGCAGTAGGCTTTCCGCAGATCGCCGTCACGCAGTGGTTTCCCGTCATCACCGAGATCTTCGTAGTCAGTGCTGCGATCGGTCCGCCAGAGAGTCTTGCCGGTTTCCGCATCGAGTGCCGTCGTGTATTGCTGGTCGACGCCGTCAAAGGTCAACACCAATTTGTCACCATACAAAACTGGCGAGGAACCTGGTCCCCGAAAATGCTGGCACGGCAAATCGCGTCGTTGCCAAATCACCTCAGCAGTCTTCGCATCCAGTTTCGCGGTCCCATAGCTACCGAAGTGAACGTAAACAGCGCCTGGCCCCAGCACACAACTTGGTGCCGCGTAGTTATTGAATCCGACAGCACCTCCAAGTTCTTCAACCTCCTCGTTCTCAAACAGCAATCGGTCGTGGAGAATCTCGCCAGTTTGCTCATCGATCGCGATGACAAATTGCTGCTTCCCATCCGAGGTTGCTGTCGTCAGCCAAATCTTGCCCTCACCGATCACCGGCGACGAGTGACCTTCATCGTGCAAAGGAGCCTTCCAGGCAACGTTCTTGGTATCCGTCCAGTGAATCGGAAGCCGATCGGCATCCGCGTCAGCGACAACGCCATCCAGGGTCGGTCCATGTCGATCGGGCCACTGCGCCGAACCTTTCGGTGCCGAAATGACGAGCGATGCGGCGAAGACGATCGCAAAGAGAGAATTCAAAATCAATCGAGTCATGACGGTCGCTTGCTCGAGACGCGGTGGGCAGAGGGAGGGAGGATCAACGCCAACATTGTAATCGACGTTTGACGCGAAGAGGATGTCGAGCGGCCTGCTCTCCACGGCAATCGCTCCCGAAATGCTTGACGAGCTTCGCATCGAAATGCTTCACCGCGTCACCGACGCGATTTCGCTCGGAAACGGGGAATTGAATTCCGTTCCCGGAAACGGTCGCCTGCCTTGTGAAAGACGCGCCAACCGAGAATCACTTTCGCTCCAACCTGTCCGTCGAAAATCCAGTTTCCGTGGCCAAGGCATGCAGTTCCTCATCCTTGAGCGCACGATCATAAACGACCAAGCCCGCGATTCGCCCTCCGAAGAAGTTCCCCCATTCGTGATTGCGATCGACAGCCCCGACGGTGAATGCTTCTCCATCCGTGCCACCATCAAAAAGTCCTTTCTGGTAGCGGAATGGATTTGCGAGTGCCAGCGAATCCAAGTTGCCGTTGACGAACACGCTTGAGTGCTGGCCGTCGTATCGCATGGCAATGCACACCCACTGATTTTGCGGGATGACGGTGGCGCCAGTGCTGTAGGTGGTGCAGTATTCTCGTCCCGGGGTGGGGCCGACACATGCCCGTGAACTCGGTTGCGAATCGGGTGTCGAACCAGCACACCCTCCTCCTCCAAGTATGCCGCCTTGGCTCCGTCAACGAACAGGCAATACTGGCGTTTGCGACGAGTCTCTCCCCAAACACCTGCGATCGCCTGCCAACTTTCTGTTGACTGACGCTTGATCCAGGCCACCACTGTCACTTCCGCCTCCGGCCCATGAATGTTCAGACGTCCCAGTTTTTCGCGAGGAATGCTGAACCACTGGCCTCGTTTGAGCTCCGCGGCATAGGGACCAAAGATTCCATCCTCGACGCGTTTGATCGGGCCATGTTGCTCGACCAGTTCAAAATCTCCACCCCGCCGCCGAGTCCCTGGGTCTTCCTGGAAATCCCAAAATGCAATTTGTCCTGGGAGTGCAGGTAGCGAACGAGACTGGGCCGCCGGGACGGTTCCCGTCTCGCCCCCCTCGTCCGCATGCACTGAATGGAGAGCGACAATAGGCAGCAAGCCAAACGCCAACGCGAACAGGCGAAACAGAGCTTTGGAAACGTCGTGGGTTGAACTCTTCATCAGACAAATCAATTGGAGTTGGCCAACGTCACCGAAACCAATTCGGCACGCATTCTTTGAGCCAAACGATCGTAACACGCGTCGCCCCAGTGCGTGCCCCAGTACCCGTTCACGTTCGACAACAAACGAAAACAGGGTGGCTGGCACCATTCAGGCGGTTAACGAAAACAGGGTGGCTGGCACCATTCAGGCGAAGGGAAACGCCAGGCCGGACTCCTGTCTGATAAAATCGGCCCGCACTGCGAACCGACATGCCAACCGGGAGACACCTTGATGATCAACGCACTCTGTCTGATTCTGACGCTTCATGTTGTTGGGCCACCCGTCGTTGAGGATTTGAACGTTCTGGACGGCGGCAACCCCAACGGTCCAACTTGGATCGATTGGAACGATCCCGGACTGATGTTGGTGCATCATCTCAACGGCTTGACCCGCGAATGTTTGGCATCGCGTGAAGACGAAGTCGGCAAACTGAAAACAGCCGAGGAATGGAAGGCTCGCCAAATCAAGGTTCGGCAGACGCTCGATCAAATCCTCGGACCGTGGCCCGATCGATCGCCATTGAATCCTCGAGTCACAGGCACACTGCAGAAAGACGGCTACCGAGTTGAAAAGATCGTCTTTGAGTCGATGCCCAATTTTTACGTGACGGGAGCACTCTTCATTCCGGAGGGACTCAAAGAACCGCGGCCTGCCATCTTGAAAGTCATTGGCCACTCTGCGTCTGCTTTCCGACGAGACCTCTATCAAAACGTCATCTTGAACCTGGTTCAAAAGGGGTTTGTGGTCTTCGCGATCGATCCGCTAGGACAAGGCGAACGATTGCAATACTTTGATCCTCAAACCGGGAAGTCGACGGTCGGTTCCGCCACCAGAGAACACTCGCATGCTGGCGTGCAGTGTTTTTTGACGGGACAATCGATTGCTCGCTACTTCATCTGGGACGGCATCCGTGCGATCGACTACCTGACAACTCGGCCCGAAGTCGATCCAAATCGCATCGGTGTCACGGGATTGTCGGGAGGTGGCACGCAAAGCAGTTACATCGGGGCGGTGGACGAACGGGTTCTCGCCGTCGCACCGACCGGCTTCATCACCAGCATCAGTCGCCTACTGGGATCGATCGGGCCGCAAGATGCCGAACAAGTCTTCTATCACGGGCCGATGCTGGGAATCGATCATGCCGATTTGCTGGAAGTCCGGGCTCCCAAACCGACGTTGCAAGTCACCACGACGCGAGACTTCTTCAGTATTCAGGGGGCTCGTGAAACGGCCGCCGAAGTGCATCGTGCCTTTCAAACCCTCGGTCATCCCGAGCGATTTGATCAAGTGGAAGATGACTTCGGACACGGATTCACGAAGCAGAACAACGAATCCACCTACGAGTTCTTCCAGACGTTTCTGGACCTGCCTGGTAGGGTGGAAGAACAGTCTTATCCGTTTTTGACGGAGGCGGAATTGACTGTCACGGAAACCGGTCAGGTTTCCACGGCGTTCGAAAGTGAGAACGTTTTCAGCATCAATCGGCGGGAGGCCAAACCGCTGCTGGAGAGACTGAAAGAGAGCCGGCGAGATTTGGACCAGCATCTCCCGCAGGCGTTGAGCGAAGCGACAAGGTTGTCCGGCTATCGCAACCCCGAGGCGGCAGTGGCTCCGGTCTTCCGCGGCCAATACCAACGCGAAGGTTACCGGGTTGAGAAATGGGGAGTGCCGGGTGAAGGCGAAACCATCATTCCGACGTTGGTGTTTGCTCCCGATGAACCGGGCACTCGGCCGGCGATCATCTACGTGCACGGCGAGGGCAAGACGACGGATGCCGCGGCGGGTGGAACGATCGAAGAACTGGTGCGTCGCGGGTACGTGGTCGCGGCACCGGACCTGCTCGGATACGGCGAGACAACGTACAAGTTCCGGCAAGGGCACGCTCCCGTGCAACCATTCTTCAATGCGTTGATGTCCGGCCGAAGCGTGGCGGGAATCAACGCAGGAGACGCCGTACGCGTCATGAATTTCTTGCAGGACCGAGACGACGTGAAACCAGACCAAATCGGTGCCATCGCGATTGGTGATGTGGGGCCGGCGTTGTTACACGCGGCGGCGTTTGAACAGCAAATCCAATGGTTGGTGCTCGCGGATTCTCTGATGGATTACCAAAGCATCGTCAATCATGAACTGTACGACGTGAACGCCAACTCGTTGGTCGCTGGAGCTTTGACCGCCTACGACTTGCCCGATTTACTGGCGAGCATCACGCCACGACGTGTCGCGGTTGTGCAGCCGCGAACGCACCAGCGAGAAACGGCCACAAGCGATCAGATCGCATCATCACTGGGCTTTGTCCAGAAACATGCGAAAGATCGGTTGCGCGTCGAAACGGAGACAACCGATCTTTTGGAATTGGTCCAGTGGTGTGTCGCTCCCTGATGGTTGACTGAACGAACGCCACTAGTGGTCTGTCAGGACTTGTTTTTAGGGTAGTGGACGAGGCCACGAGTCCTGAACTGGCGTAAAATCCAAGGACTCGTGGCCTCGTCCACTACGATCAACCCTAACTTTTAACTTTGACGGACCACTAGAACTCTCTTGCGATCAATCCTGCGTCGTCAGGAAGACTTGGTGGACGCCAGCGCTGATGGAATCAGACAAGGTCACCGAGAGAGTATGCGGGCCTGCCGGTATCGTTGCTTCCATTACATGACCACGCCGTTCGCCCGGTGCGACATCGAAGGTGTGCGTCTCATCATTCAGGTGGAGCGTTGCGGTTCCGCCGCGATGATCTTTGTCGGTCAGGATCAATTCGACTTCGTAGCGTTTCTCCTCCGGAGCGTCCAACAACCAGAAGCCAGTGGAGTTCTTCGCCCAGGGACGACCGCTGGAGTGTCGCCAATCTTGCCGTGTCAAAACCGTTTGCGGTTCATGCTCGGTGCCGATGACGATCCGAGGCGGTGCGTAGTTGTCAGGACGAGTCGAGGAAACATCATCGAACCAATTGGAATAAGCCTCTTTGAGCCGCTGAACGATCTCAGGATGTTTGTCGGCAAGATCGTTTTGCTGCTTGGGGTCGTCTTCCAAGTTGTACAGTTCGAACTTGGGTTCGCCTTCAAAGCGTTCTTTGCCGAAGCCACTGGGGTGAACCAATTTCCACGGATGTTCGTGCATCGCAAAGTGATGAAATTTTTGCGGCACGTTGCCTCGGTGAGTTTGAAAGGCAATCGATCGCGTTTCCCACTGGGAGTCATCCATTTCGCCGGTGAGCAGAGGCAGAAAACTCTTGCCATCGAGTCCGGGCGATTCCGGAACCGCGACTCCACAAGCATCGAGCAACGTCGGCATCAAATCGATGTGAGCCAACATCACGTCCGACGTATCACCCGGTTCCACTTTCGCGGGCCAATGAAACAACAATGGAGAACGAATGCCGCCGTCATCCACCTGTGTTTTGCTGCCTCGCATGTTGCCGACAAAGCGACGCGAATTGGGACCGTTGTCATTGAGGTAAAGCACAATCGTATTTTCGCGAATTCCGAGTTTGTCGAGTGATGCGAAAAGTTTGCCGACGTTTTGATCGATGTTGGTGATCATGGCAGAGATCCGAGCCAGTTTATCGAACTCAGCCACGCGGCGTTTGGCGGGAAGTTTGTTCACCAGGATCGGCGAGAAATCGATTTGCTTGTACTCTTGATAAAGTTCCTCCGGCACATCATGGAACGGGCCGTGCGGTGCGTTGGTTGCGATGTACGTGAAGAAGGGCTCGTTCGAGTCGGTTTGTTTGCGAGCGAAGTCAATCGCAGCGTCGAAGAAGATGTCGGTGCAGTAACCTTCCATTGCCACTTCGTCGCCGTTGTGAACCAGCGTTGGGTCGGTGTACTTGCCTTCGGCTCCAATGGGATCCGAAGGCTGCCCGATACCGCCGCCACGGTGAATCAAGCTCTCGTCGAAACCTTGGTCCATGGGACGCATGGGGTAGTTATCGCCCAGATGCCATTTGCCAAAGATGCCGGTTTGGTAACCCGCTTTGCTGAGCCGTTCTGCCAGCGTGACTTCGTCCGGATCCATCATCGCTCGACCAACATACGTGTCGATGCAACGCGTTCGGTAGTTGTATCGCCCCGTCATCAGACTGGCTCGAGTCGGGGCACACACGCTGCTGACATAGAACCGGCTCAAGTAGCCGCTCTGCATTCGCATTTGATCCAGCGAAGGCGTGCGAATGATCGGGTTGCCCATGAACCCGTAGTCACCGACTCCCTGGTCATCGCTCATGATCACGATCACATTGGGACGATCTGCTGGGTTGGAATCGGCCGCTGAAGCCGCCGGAGATGGCAGGACCGAGCAAGCCAACAACACGACGCTTGCGGAGGCAAAAAGAGAGATGGTTTTCATATGGGGACCTGGTGGAAATCAAAGGTGGGAGGCGTTGTTCAGAAGGGCGTCGAGTTCAGCGACTGCGGCCATCGTCGACGATCTGTTTCATGCGTTTCTGCAACCGCTGAACGATCTCAGGATGGTCTTGGTAAACGTTGCTGGTCTCGGCGGGGTCGTTTTTCAAATTGTAGAGCTGACCAGTTGGGCCACCGGACTGCGGCGGGATGCGTGATGGTTTGGAAAAGCCCCCTGACCCCAGTCCGGTGATCCATTTCCAATCGCCTTCGCGAATGGTCATCGTGGATTTGCTTCCAGCTCGCATCACGAATTCGGTTCTCTTTGTGCCTTGCTGGAATGGCTGTTGAAGCAACGCCGGCAAAAAACTGTGGCTGTCCGGTCCAGCGTCCTGGGGAAGTTCTGTCTTCCAGATATCGGCAAACGTGGCCATCAAATCGGTGAAGCAAACCAGATGATCCGTGCTGCTGGATGCGTTGGCGTGACCTGGCCAGCGAACGATGAACGGCATCCGGTGCCCAGCCTCCCAGGCGTCGGCTTTCATCCCTCGAAAACCGCCGGCCGAATCATGCTGGAATCGTTCCGTGTCGTTCTCGTACCAGACCGGCCCATTGTCCGAGGTGAAGATGACGATGGTGTCTCGTTCCATGTCCTGCTGTTTCAGCGCATCCAGCACGCGTCCGATTTCGTGATCGACCATCATCACAAAATCGCCGTACGATCCCACTTGGCTCTTGCCAGCAAATTCAGGACTGGGCAACCAAGGAGTGTGGGGTGCGGGATAGGCGAGATAAAGCATCAATGGCGTCGCATCGTCAGCGTTTGGATGAGCTTCGATCGTGTCGATCGCCAAGTCCGTGAAGTGTGGCAAAACATCGGACAGTTCCAGATCCGGAGCAATGCCGCCGGCTCGCCAAAACGCACCTTGAATCGGCGACCATCCTTCGCTGGCGTTGGCTTCGATGCGATCCGTCGGCGGATGCACCGCTTTCCGATCGTTGATGTAGAAGTAAGGCGGAATGTCGGTGGAGGCTCGGATGCCAAAGAAGTGGTCAAAGCCGCGGTCCACGGGGCCACCCAACAACGGACGGTCGTAGGTTTCGTTGGCACGCTCTTCAAATCCCAAGTGCCACTTGCCAATCATCGTGGACCGATACCCCTGCGATTTCGCAAGCGATGCCAGCGTGACTTGATCGGGTTCGATCAAAGGTTCACGGGGCCAAACGCTGACGTTGGTTCGGAACGGATAGCGTCCCGTCATCAGCCCATACCGTGACATGTGACACAGAGGTCCCGGTGCGTGGGCGTTGGTGAATCGCATCCCATCGCGAGCAAGCGAATCGATGTTCGGCGTTTCAATCTTGGAGTCGGGATTGAAACATCCCGGGTCTCCATACCCCATGTCGTCCACCAAAATCACAACGACATTGGGACGTTCGGCAGCAAAGAGTACTGATGCAAAGAATGCAAACGAAAGCGAAAGAATAGAGCGATTCACGAGATTGGTAGGTGGGAGGGAGGGAAGGTCTGCGATCCAAATGAGCCGTTTGGGCGTTAGCCCCGGTTCCAAGCTGCAATCGCGGGTGACGCCGAGCCATCGATCAACAACCGAGAACTCGACGATCCCGACTTAGAAGCTAGAAGCTTCAATCGCTTCTTTCAAAGCTTCGATCGTTGGCGGTGACGGTTTGACGCTGCCGGGACGTTTGCCACCGGCGATGTCCAGCGGCGTCCACCCCCGTTTGTTCTTGTGGTTCCAAACATTGGGATCCGCGCCGACCGAAGTCAGCTTTCGAACCGCGGTCGGAAAGGTTCGCAGCGCGGCGCCGTGCATCGCGGTTTCTCGGTTGCGATCGACGACATTGGGATCGATCCCGAGATCAACCAGCATCTCGATCGCTCGGTCCACCTCTGCGGGTGTGCCCGGTTCTTCGCCCACCGCGATCACCCCGACTCCTGCCGCAGCCATCAACGCGGTGGTTCCGTCATCGTTGGGGATGGTGGGGTCGGCTCCGAGTTCCAGCAACAAATGCATCAGCTCAACGTCAGCACCGCGAGCGGCCAACAAGAACGGCGTGGCGCCCTTGGGATTGAGGCGTTGGCCACGTGACTTGCCGTTTTTCAGTTGCAGATTCACGTCGGCACCCAGTTCCACCATTTGGCGGACAAAGTCCAAACTGTGAATGGATCCCGTGATGCGAGGTGCCGGGTCGCCTTCTGGGTTGTCGCCCAGTTCTGTTTTGCGAACCCAAGTGATCGCGTGCAGTGGAGCGTATTCGCTGCGTTGGTCGTTTGGATCGGCACCGCGACGGACCAAATCGCAAGCCAACTGAAGGTGCCCGCTTTCCATCGCGAACATCATCGCCGACATTCCGTTCCGCGGATTTCGGCCGCCGCTGCGTTTTGGTTTCGCGACGGTGTTGACGTCCAAACCCGAGTCGAGCAACCGCATCACCACCGCCGATTGTCCGTGTCGTGCCGCGAACATGAGTGCTGACAACCCGGACTGCTTCAGTGTTGTTTCAACGTTGCATCCCGCATCGATCAATGCGTCGACGGCATCCAGGTTGCCGGCCGCGGAGGCCCACATCAACGCGGTTTGCCCACGGGCTTCTTTGTCTTCCATGTCAGCTCCGGACTTGATCAGCGACCTGACCACATTCGCGTTGCCCTGTCGCGCCGCCAACATCAACGGCGATTCGCCGCCGCGTCGAGCCGCGTTTGCATCGGCGCCCGCGTCCAACAAGGCTCGCACCGCTCTGAGATTGCCATACTCACACGCCAGGCTCAGTGGCGTGACCTCATACAGCGTTCCTGCATCCACGTCCGCACCGGCAGCGACCAGTGCCGCGATACTGCGAACGTGATTGTGGTAGGCCGCCCAGTGCAACGCCGTCATCCCATCGGGTTGAGACGCATCGACGTTCACCCGATCGCCAGCCAACGATTCTCGAACCAAATCCCAACGTTGCTGTTCCGCCGCGGCAACCAACTGGTGATCGAGTGCTGATTCCTCGACGCCAGCAACCGCGGCCGCATCCCGATCGGATGGATCCGCCGCGACGACGCCAAGACAAACCAGGAGCGATCCAGCGATCGGCAAGATCATTCGCAACATCACAGTGTCACCGGATCGAAGAGGTCATCGACCGTTCCCGTGCTGTCCGCGAACGATTCCAAAGGCACACCGACTTTGTTGAGCAACGTCAGGTGCAGGTTCGACAGTGGCTCAGGGTCTTTGAACCGAAGGTGACGGTTGCCACACATGTTTTCGGCGGCACCACCAGCCACCAAGATCGGCAGATTGCTGTGGTCGTGCGCGTCCGGATCGCCCATGCCGCTTCCGTACATGTAGAGCGAATGATCGAGCAATGTTCCGTCGCCTTCGGGGACTTCGTTCATCCGCTTGAGGAAGTCAGCGAACAAGGAAACATGGAACTGGTTGATCTTGGCAACCTTGGCCAGTTTCTCCGGATTGCGACCATGGTGAGTCACGGGGTGATGAGGATCAGGCACGCCGATCTCAGGATACGTTCGCGTGCTGGCCTCGCGAGCCAATTGGAAAGAAACGACTCGAGTGATGTCGCCTTGGAAAGCGAGCAACTGCAGATCGAACATCAGCTTCGCGTGATCGGCGTACGCGGTCGGCACACCAACGGGGCGATCCAAATCGGGCAGCGGATTCTCCTCGCTGTTTTGTTCCGCCAACTGAATCCGGCGTTCGACTTCGCGAATGCTTTCGAGGTAACCATCGATCTTGTTGCGATCCGAGGCACCCACGCGATTCTTGATCCGCTTGATTTCCAAGTTGATCGAATCCAGCAGGCTGGCTCGTTTTTGCATCGCGGCTCGACGTTGCTCAGGAGTCCCGCCTTCGCCAAACAAGCTCTCAAACACGATTCGCGGGTGAGCTTCGGAAGGCAACGGCTGCGTCGGAGAAGCCCAAGACAAACTGTTCTGGTACACGCACGCGTAACCGTTGTCGCACTGGCCGACGGTGGACAGCAGGTCCATCGACAGTTCCAAAGAAGGCAACTGAGTGGTGGCCCCAATCTTCCGAGCCGCGACTTGATCGACCGTGGTCCCGTTGTAGTAGTCACTGCTTTCGGTTCGCTTGGCTCGCGCCGCACTCAAAAACGCCGAGTTGGACGTCGCGTGGGAACCGGGATATGCGTTTTGCAAATCCGTGTTGGAGATCACGGTCAAGTGATCCTTCACGTCTTCCAGTGGCGACAAACTGGACGGCAATTCGTCGAGCGTTTCGCCTTCGGGAGTCCATTCGGCCGGGTTGTATCCCATCGGTATATAGATGTAACCGATGCGTTTGAGGCGACTGGGGGCGGCTGCCGTTGCCGCGGTTGCGGTCATCGCCGGGATCATCGCGTCCAGCAGTGGCAACGCGACGGCGGCACCGGTGCCTCGCAGCAGCGTTCGACGGGAAAGATGGGATCGTTTCATCGAGCTTCCAGTTTAGAAGTGGGCAGCGTGACGGATCATCGGGATGAGTGGCGGTTGTTCGGTTCAGACGCGAGTTCTCGGTACCGAAACGGCTCGCTCAGAACGATGCCGTTGACCAGAGAAGCCAGCGTGTAGTTGGACTGCGCCGCACCACGAACGATGCGGCGAATCGCCGGTCCATCGTGTGGCTCGACAGCTCGTCCGAGTGCGTATGTCATCAGTTTCTCAGAGACGGTTTGAGCAAAGATGTCCGGGCGAGCGACGATGCCGGCTTCCAGTTCATCGACCGATTGCAACTCGGTACCATCTGGGAGTTGGCCCGACGAATCGACATCCAGCGTGCCTTCAAATTGTCGCCAACGCCCGACCGCGTCAAAGTTTTCGAGTGCGAACCCAAGCGGATCGATCAAGTCATGGCAACTCGCACAAGTCGGATTGGCTCGGTGCATGGCCAGCCTTTCCCGGACGGTCATCGCCGCGAGCGTGTCTTTCTCTTTCAAGTTGGGAACATTCGGCGGTGGTGGAGGAGCCGGAGTTCCGAAGATGTTTTCCATCACCCAGTTGCCGCGAATCGTTGGCGAAGTTCGTGTGGCGTACGAGGTGACCATCAGAATGCTGCCGTGCCGCAAGATGCCGCCCCGGTGCGACTCCGGTGAAACTTTGACGCGGCGGAAATGGCTTCCGGCGACGCCTCGGATCCCGTAATGCGTGGCCAAACGTTCGTTCAAAAAGGTGTCTTGCGAAGCGATCAAATCGGTGACGCTTCGATCGTTCGTCAATACATCCTGAAACAACAACTGAGTCTCGCGTTGAAAAGATTGCCGAAGGTTGTCGTCGAAGTCGGGGAACAAACGCAGGTCAGGCGTGATCGAATCCAAGTTGCGTAACTGCAGCCACTGCGAAGCGAAATTCGTGACGAGCGAATTGGCACGAGGATCACCCAGCATTCTTGCGACTTGTCCGGCCAGCACGTCATCGTTTCGCAATTGCTTGGCGTCGGCGAGGTCCAACAATTCTTCGTCGGGCAAACTGCTCCACAAGAACGACGCCAATCGAGACGCCAACTCATGATCCTTGACGGCGACAACATTCTTTTCTTGTGTTGCCGAGGCATCCGGATCAACGGATTCAATCCGGAACAGGAAGTTTGGGTTGACGAGCAACGCGGTGAGAGCGGACTCGATGCCCTCATCAAAGTTGCCGGCTGAGAAACCGTCATCAAAAAAATCCATCAACAACGCCAGTTCCTCATCCGTGGCGGGACGGCGATAGGCTCGGCGAGCCAACCGTGTGAGGATCTTTTGGGCTTCGTCCCGGTCGTCGTTTTCGCCGGGCCAGTTCTCGCCGAAAATGGCTTGGCGGCTGATAGTGTTGCCGGGACCGTCAGGAGCAAACGGTCCCACGATCGAAACCTGATAGATCGCTGGCGTCAGTCGTGGATGGCGGTGTCGATTGAAGTTGGCATCGAAGGGCTGTCGTTTGCCCTCGGTCAGCGACGAGAAGGTCTTCGGAAACGTGACTCCAATCGAATGCCGGCCGGCGTCGAAGTGCAGACGCTGCTTCAGGTGAGAATCCGAATGCGTGTAATCGGGACCGCCGTACTTGCCGGTCTTCTTGGGTGGATACACCTTGAACTGGTGCACTCGAGCACGATCGACCAGCACATCGATTTCGTGTTCGCGATGCAAACCCTCGACTTGTTCGTCTCGGTCGCGAGTCAACTTCAACTCGATTTCGTACTCACCCGTTTGCGGGAAGTGTTGATCGAACAACACACCGCCGCGGGTTCCAAACGGCAATCCTTCAACATGCTTTTCTTGCGAACGGTCGGCCGGCAACCGAATCGTCACTCCGGCGGGGCCGTTGCCCATGCCTCCGACGGCCACGCGAGCGATCTTTTGCGCGGCCGACACGTAGCGGTTCAGGTGAGTCGGAGAGAGTTCCTCGACGGTGATGTTGTCAAAACCGTGACTGGATTCGTCTTTGGGAAGGTAGTCCGATGCATCAATGGTCACCGCCAGCAAATCACGGATCGCGTTCTGATACTCCACGCGGGTCATCCGCCGCATCGCTCCCACTCGGCCCGGACGTGGGAACCGCTGGGCGTGATGATCGAGAACAGAAACCAACGAGGCTGTTACTTGAGAGTAGGTTGCTTCGTCGGGTTGGCCGTAATCTGGCGGCGGCATCTGCCGGGTGTTGATGCGTCGAAGGATCTGTTCCCACTCCGCCGTCGCAAAGTCAGGACGCGTGAACTGATCGGCACCGAAATCAAACGCCTGCAAATCCAATCCGGCTTCGGCATCGTTTCCCGTGTGACAATCCAAGCACTGATCGGAAACAAATTCGCGAATTTCCGAAAGGTCGTTCGATATCGCCCGTGTTTTCGGAACCGAATTGAATGGTGGCGAGGATGCTCCCGCTTCATCCTGATGCGTGACTCGGCCCTTGTCCGATTCGTTTGGTCTCGACTCGGAAGTTGGAGGCACACCGTTCGGATCGTCCCCCAACGAGGTTTCGGTGATCGCCAATGTCAATGCGATGGCTAGGACAGATGCGAGACGAGGCAAAGGAGTTCTCTTGGGGAGGATCCAAGCGGATGAAACGAGAACAGGAATGACCGGCGAGTCGTCGGACGCACTCTGCTCGCCGTTTTTTTGGGACGAGGGAGCGACCGCACCCACGACCAAAAGTTCGCGGTCCATCCTACTCGATTAGCCGGTCTGACGCACCCGGAAAGGGGTCGCATTGCCCCTTACCCGCGGCCATCAGGATCGCATCCCCCGTTACGTGTGGATACTTCGAAGTCCCTACTGGTCTGTCTGGACTTGTTTTTAGGGTAGTGGACGAGGCCACGAGTCCTGAACTGGCGTCAAATCCAAGGACTCGTGGCCTCGTCCACTACGACCAACCCTAACTTTTAGCTTTGACAGACCACTACGCTCAGTTTTCTCAGATGCTGGCCCCAATAAACCGCTCGGACTGCAACGAGCATCGCCCGCGGCAGGCCGATTCTGGCACCCCGTTCTGCTTAGAAACCCAGGGCCGATCCAGCCAACTTCTTCGTCAGGTCTTGCACCAAACGATCGGTGTTCAGGCTCAGCCCGATCGTTTGGTTGTAGCCGTTGAAGCTGAAGTCGATCTCCGCGTGCACTCCAGCACTGACGTAGTTGGAGACATTGCCGGAGAGCAAAACGTGATTGACCTCCAGGCTATTGGCGATCTCCAAGCCTCGCAGGACGTGTGCGTTGGCATCTTCGATTCCATTCAGAATCGCTTCCGCTGAATTGACGGCCAAGTTCCCGGCTGCCAACAGAGCTTTGATTCGCAACACTTCGGGATTGGCTTCGACACCAACGTTGTCCAGCACCCAACCCGCCGAGTTGCGAATGGTGTTGTACGTTGCCGAAGTCGCGTGATACGTCACCACTTTCGCGGAGTAAACCGTTGCGGCGTATTTGTAGCTGGCGTACTTGGCAACTTCCTTTGCTTTGTAAGATGCGTAGTTGTACCAAGCCGCACGTTTGGTCGCGGACTGAGCACTTCGCCATGCGTTGTAGCGTGACTTGCGGACTCGGTACCAATAATCTTTGCTGGCTCGAGCACTGTCCACGATGCTTTTGGCCGAATCCAGTTTCGACTGGATCTCGTCGATTTCTTCCTGTGCTTCCGCCTTCGCTTCGGTCAGTTCTGTGTTCAGTTTGTCCACGTTGCTTTTCGCAGCCGCCACCACCGCTTGAGCATTGTCGATCTTCGTTTGCACGCTCTTCGCCGCATCGAGCATCTCACCCGTGACCGCATTGGTGACGTTGTTGAACAGCGTCCCTTGAACGATCGCTTCGAACTGCATGCCGGAGTTGTCCACGGTGAATGTCACCGAAGCATCCAGCCCAGCAACGTCCACGTTCGCACTTCCAGTCAGCGAGAAGTCGCCATCTGATTGGATCATGCCTTCCAAGCTGACTTCCGCTCCCATCATCTCAGCCGAACCGGCAACGCGAAAATACGAGTCGCCCGTCGCGATGCGGATGTCAACGATGACGTCGCTTAGATCCACCGGCCCCAGTTCGATCTCGGGAATGTTCAAGCCAACTTCGAACGAGAGCGTTTCCAGGTCGACGACGAACTCACCAGCGGCGAGCAGTTCGCCGTCTTTGTAGAACTCGCCGCCAATCCCAAAGCCGTCTGTGATGCCGAGAGCCTCGTTGCCACCGTACGGAGCGAAGTTGATGTAAGCGTCTTGCATTTCAAAATCGCCTAGGGCATCGCTCGGGATGGGCTTCGCATCCGGATCGCCTGCTTGGGTCATCGTGTTGGCAAAAACAACGAGGTCCGTGCTCGCCAGCACATCAATGCTGCCGCGGAAGCCGACTTCCCATCCCGTCGTCCCGATGCCGACCAACCCAGCGACTTCGATCTCTTTGGCACCAATGCTGATGCCGGCTCCCAAGCCGATGAACATGCTTGCGCCAGCCGCACTCTCTTCGGCTTCCACGGTCATGACCACGTCTTCGAGATTCAAACCGGAGACGTCAAACGCATCGTCCCACCGGTCAATGCTGCCCGTGAGACTTGCGAAAACTTTCTCTTGGCTGATTGAGAACAGGCCTTCGAAGTCGACGTCCACGCTTCCCATGTCCATCGTCGCGTCCAAGGACAGGCTCATCCCCTCGGTTCCAGCGTCGAGCGTGACGTCGGCACCGCTGAGCGAAAACCCGGAGATGCCCAGCAAGTTCTCAAGTTCCAATTCGCCCGGAGGAGAAAGGCTCACTGACACGCCACTCAAGCTGAAATCGATGTTTCCGATCACATCGACGTAGCTCCCAAACAGCTCCAAGTCCGTGTCCAGCTCAATGTTGAATCCAGACTCGTCACCGTCGGTGGAATCGTGTGCGATCGACAACTTGGTGTCTCTCAGTTGCAACGCATCGATGCCAAACGCCCCGGCCCAATCTCCCGCAACGGTCCCTGACAAGTTCGTGCTGACTCCGTTGGGTGTGAACTGAATCAGGCCGCCGATGCCGACATAGGTACCGAACAGATCCATGTCCGCGTCGACATCAACATACAGTTCTTGCGATCCTTCTCGATCAGACGACGCCAGCACAGTCAAACTGGCATCCTCCAAATCAAGGTCATCGAACCCAAAGGCATCGTCCCAGCGGGGAACGTTGCCTGTCATCACCACGTCGATGTTGTCCGGTGTGATCTCGACACTTCCCGCCACTTCAACGTCCGTGTTTTCCACTCGCATGTCCGCCTGAACGCCAACCGCAACGCGATGGTCTTCTTTGCGATCCGTGGATGCGACGACGTTCAAGTGAGCGTTGCTCAGCGAGAGTTGTTCGATTCCGAAAGCATTTGCCCAGTTTTCGACGGAGCCACCCAGTTGAGCGTCGATGCGTTCGGGGGAAATGTCGAAAACGCCCGCGACGGCCACAAGAGTCGAATCGATCAACATGTCGGCGCCGATTTCGATGCGCAATTCGGAACCCGATTGCTCGTCAACGGAGCCGCTGATCGAAAGCTCGGCTTGTTGCAAATCCAAGTCATCGATGCCAAAGGCGTCGTCCCAGTTTTCAATGCTTCCGGTGAACGTTGCATCCACGGTCTCGGGAGCCAGATCAACGGTGCCGGCGATTCCGATCAAAGTGCCGTCGGTATCCAGGTGCGATTCGACGTGAACGTGGTAGGCATCTCCCGCCAACTCATCCGAACTGGTGTCGAGGACGATTTGCGTGTCTTTCAGTTCCAATCCAGCGACGCCAAACGCATCCGACCAAGAGTCCACGGATCCAGCGACGTGAACGTTGACTCCTGATTCGCTGACCTCAACCGCGCCAGAGACGTCGATGAGTTGACCCGCGATTTTGGTTTGCCCGTTCAGTTCGACTTGCAAGCTGATTTGGTCGTCGGAGTCAAACTGGGGCACCGCATCCAGATCGCTCAGGTCCAAATCGAAACCTTCGACCCCGAGTGCGTTTTCCCAGACACCCTCCATTTGTGAACCGTAGATCCAATCCAGACCTTCGCCGCCATCCATCACCGCGGTTGCTTGGTCGGAGAACAGGAAGTCATTTCCGGACTCACCAAACAGGCTGACAGGGATCTCGGACTGATAGCTGAACAAGACATCGTCGCCGTCGCCGCCCGCAACTTCGATGCGAGAAGCCTCCGCGAACGGGCGACCTTCCAATTCAGATTGAATCGTGTCGCCCGCAAAGACTCGGGTTCCGGAGACGTCATTTTGCACGGCGATGAAATCGTTGCCGTCTGTCCCTCGGACTTGCAGCGTGTCACCGAGCCAGGAAAAGTCCGCCGCCATCAATTCGCGAGATTGCAGTGCTTCCATTGAGAGCACGCGTTCACGACGTCGGTTCTTCTTGCCGCGGCGATTCTTCCTGTTTTTTGACGTGCCACGCAATTTTGTTTCGATGAAGTTCGTCATGGGATCGTCTTTTCACAGCCAGGGTCTGATGCGATGGAGGGCCTGATTCGCAATCAGCGAAAGCCCGGAACAGACGAACCTGCGTGAAAACCCCAAGGATCCCCTCACGGTTTTTCAAAGAATCTAAATGAGTCCGATGGGTCAAGCGATTGAGCCATGAGATGGCGATTTTCGCCGTTCGAAATCGGTGCATCGGTTTGTTATTCAGTGAGTTTCGCGCATCCAAAGTGGGTCAGTACTCTCGCCAGTATTTGATGCAAGCACTGAGGTTCGCACCGGTCTGCCGCACGTCAAATAGGGACCATCGAACATCCGCTGTCCTGCTCGATGGCCACGTGTTCACATCGAGCATTTTTGTTTGACTTGTGAAACCCTGCCCGATAGGTTCGTCCAGATGGTTGTCCCCACACCCCTCTTTGCACGAGATCGGATTCACATGCAGATTTCGAAGATGATGCAGCGACGTTTCAAGGCTCGCGGTTCGAAGCAAAACGTCAAACGGCGTCGCAAATTGAAACTCGAAGCGATGGAAGAGCGAAGGTTGTTGGCAGTCGTCGTTGATACTTTCAGCGACAGCATCGATCCAAACGATGGAGTCACAAGCATCCGCGAAGCGATCAACTTGGCGGCGAACACATCCGGCGATGATCTTGTGCAGGTACCAGCCGGTACCTATTACCTGAATAGCCCGTTGAATATCAATGATGCCAGCGGTCAGCTCGATCTGCAGAGTGTTGGTGGCGTTGCGACACTTGATGCGAGCCAGGCCACCGTCGCAGACAAGCGTGCGATTGATGTCTCAGCAATCAGTCACGCTGCAGTTGCAGGTTTCAAGCTGACCGGCGGCTCAGCCGGTGTGGGCGGTGCCGTTTTCAATCAAGGTGAACTTGAGATTCTGGATTCTGTTTTGACTGACAATGCCGCAACCTATGCGGGCGGTGCCATTTTCAATACTGGTGCTCTGAGTGTGAAAGACTCGGTCCTCAAAAACAACATTGCTTCTCAAGGAGACGGAGGCGGAATCCGGACGATCCCGAACTCCTCGGTTGAGATCATCGACTCGACATTGAAAGACAATGCTGCCGGCTTCAACGCTGGAGCCATCTTTGCCGAAGATGCAATGTTGTCGATCGTCGATAGTCAAATTGAGGACAACGACTCGGGGAGCGCCGGTGGCGGAGTTTATGCCGAACGAGGGTCGAGTCTGTCCGTACTCGATTCAAGAATTGTCAACAATTCGGCCAGGTATGGGGGAGGCGGAGTCTTTGTGTATGACAGCGACGTATCGGTCGACGGATCCGCTCTGACCGGGAACGAAACCCTTGAGGAAAGTGGTGGAGCGATTTCGCTGCGTGGCCAAAGCACCGCGACAATTCTTGATAGCAACTTGAGCAACAACACTTCCGCGATCGATGGCGGTGCCGTTTTCGTCAATTACAGCAGCGTGACAATCGTTGATAGCCGAGTTAACCAGAACGAATCCGGCAGTGCCGGTGGAGGTGTCTACGCTGAGGATTTGTCAACAGTGGATATCCAGAACACCATGATCAAGTTCAATGAAACTCGATACATCGGTGGTGCGATTTTTGTCTATGCCGTTGATCTCACAATCGATGACAGCCGAATCTTGGGAAACTCTGTCTGGGAGCTTGACGCTGGGGGCCTAGCGGTTCTCGGAAACTCCACACTCCAAATGACCGACAGCCGAGTTGCTGCGAATCATGCTCCCAACAACGCTGGTGGAATCATGATCGAGAACAGCGTTGCGTCCATCGATCAGACCGACATTGCAAGCAACGTCTCGCAAAGCGGAGGAGGCGGCATTTACATCCACAATTACTCGAGCGTCGAAATGTCCGACAGTTTGATTGTTGATAATTCCACGTACTACGCAGGCGGCGGCCTCTTTAGCTTCGATAGTTCACTCGAAATGGGAGACAGTCGCGTCATCGAGAACACCGTTGTCTATGGCGATGGTGGAGGCGCAAGTATCCTTGGCGGCTCGACTGCGCAAATCATAGACACCAAGTTCAAGAACAACGAAACGGCTAGGCATGGTGGTGGGATCTTCTTTGATGGCGCCACACTTGACTTGCTCGATAGCCGAGTCGACAGCAACAGTGCCGGAACATACGGCGGCGGCTTGGCGATCATGGGCGGGCAAGCAACAATCGTTGATTCCGTCCTCAATAACAACATCAGCTCCTACCGTGGTGGAGCGATCTACAATGAAGGTTCGTCTGAGATTGTCAACTCGAACCTAATGTTCAATCAAGCGAACTTGCATGGAGGCGCGGTATTCAATGCAGCCACCGGCGTGATCGATATTTCGGATTCGTTTTTCAAGGCGAATGAGACAATCTACAGCCGCCTGGGAACAGCGATCTACAACGACGAAGGTGGCATCTTAGTTTTGGATGCCGCCACGACGTTCAAGGATCAACGCTTCATCGCCATCTATTACGCGTAGTCCGATTTGGATCGCTAGCGATGGTTCCAACAACAAGCGGCGGAGTGATCGCCGCTGTTGGATTTAGACGATGCTGGAGCGGTTGTCTTGAAAGACGGCGCTCTTTTGTAGTCCAAAGAATGAACTAGTCGTCCAGTGGCATGACTTCCGATTTTCGGATGTGGACGATGCTGCCCGGGTCGTGTTGCTGGAATGCGAAGTGGCCGGGGCCGTAGGTCTTTTCAAAGTCCATGTATTCGTACAGTTCGTTGCCATCGACGGTGATCTTGATGCGAGTCATGTCGCGTCCGCGCCAGTTGTCGTCTTTGACTTCGATCTCGTAGGTGAACCAGGTGTCTGGTTTGACCAGTTCCGGGTAAACGTGGCAGAAACCGTACAGCGAACCGGTGCGGATTGGGTCGCTATGCGTGCTGTCGACTTGGGCTTCGTAACCATCCATGAAACCGGGTTTGCGTGTCGTGCGAAAGTAAACTCCCGAGTTGCCGCCGTCATTGATTTTGACTTCCGCGCGGTAGCGGAAATTCTTGTACGGGCCCGATGTGTTGACCAACATCGACACACCACCAGTGCCTTTGATCACGCCGTCAACCACTTCCCACTTGCTGTCGTCTCGTCCGACTTTCTCCCAGCCTTCCAGCGATTCACCATCGAACAGAGTTGTCCACTTGGCCGACTCGTCGCCTTTCGCGTCGTCTTCCCCTGAAACGCTGAGGCCTGCAAAAGAGACGCACAGTGCAAGGGCGAGCCCCATCGGATAGCGGAGCGAATGAACAAGGTTCTTCATGTTGTTTCTCTGATGTGACTGAGTTGGATAGGCGACTTGCCTGAGACGCGTTGTCGAGCAGGCCGATGTCGAACGATTAAAACTACCGCGGTTGCGTTTGTCCATAGACAGAGGGGCGAACGCGAGGCAAGCATGCGGAATTCATTCGGGAAAGTGTTGATTCCGAGGGCTCTTGGCGGTACTTGGGGACAACCGGGGCTAACGCCCAAACGGCTCACATGTTTTTTCTCGAAGCTTGCTGACAAGCAACTTCGCGATGTTCCGTTGGATTTTTTGTCAGACGCAGATTCCGACAGATCTTCCGCGGACATGCGAGCAGCAACTTCAGTCGTTGGCCGGTGGCTCAGTGACTTTTTCCAATGGTTTGCCGCAGCAGCGAAATTCCGGTTCGCAGCCCTCGCAGTCACAGCCCTTGGTCACATGAATCTCCATCTGGCAGTTCACGCATCGATAAATGTCGCCGACTTGAGGTGAGTCTTTTGAAACGGACATAGAGGTCTCCTTGGAGAAAGTGTTTCGATCCTGATCGATTCTCGACCAGCTTTTCGAAAGACACCCCAGCGATTTCCGCGCCAAGCAGATGTTCAGGGTGTCCGCCTCGTGATCAATGAGCGTCGGCATGAAGCCAAAATCCGAAGTTGCCGAAAGCGTGCGGCAGAGCGAACGGCGTCTTGGTTCACGGTTTGCACGGACAGCCTGGTTCAAGAGCCCTTTCAAATCACAATTGCTTTCAAAGGATTGGAGATGAGTACCGATCACAACGCCCCCATTGAACAAATCATCCATCAGATCGATGAAGTCGCCGAGAACAACGAACAAGTGAAATTCGGCCAGGTCATGGACGCTGTTGGACGAAAGTCGTTCGCCTCGTTGCTGCTGATTGTGGGCGCGATCATGGTGTTGCCTGGCCCCGCAGATATTCCGGGCGTCCCCGTGTTGCTGGGTTTGCTGGTGGTCATCCTGTGCGGCCAAATGCTGGCTGATGCCGACCACGTTTGGATCCCTGGTTGGATGGAACGATGGGAGATCGGTCAAAGCAAAGTCCAGAAAATGTTGGACTGGTTGCGGAAGCCTGCTTCCTGGATCGACAGCATGACCGCTCAGCGATGGACTTGGATGATGAATCACGCCACGATCAGCACGCTGGCGGTGGCCGCGATTCTGGTGGCGATGAGCACGCCGGTTTTGGAATTCATTCCATTCAGCGCCAACTTGGCCGGAGGAGCCATTTTCGCGTTCGCGTTGTCGATCCTGGCTCGCGATGGTTTGCTAGCGGGAGTTGCTGTCTGCATCGCGCTGGCCACGTTTGGCTTGGTGGGATACCAGTTGCTTGGGTGAGTCACCTTTGCCAGTCCAGTGGTTTGTCAAAGTAAAAAAGTTAGGGTTGTTCGTAGTGGACGAGGCCACGAGTCCTTGGTTTTGAAGCCAGTCCAGGACTCGTCGTCTCGTCCACTACCCTAAAAATAAGTCGAGACAGACTACTACCACGCCGTGGCGTCTGGACGCTGGCCACGCTGATTCACTCTTCCTCCGGCCGGAACCACCTTCGCAGAAAAAGTTTGCTTTCTTTTTGCCGCTGATGTCGATCGTCGACAGACGAAATCGACTATCTAAGAGTCACCGCCAAATCCACTGGGTTGGGAAGGTGATTCATTCGGTTCACGTGAACATTTTTCGAGTGAAGCAAACATCCCGATGGAGGAACATCAATGCGAGTCATGGTGATAGTGAAGGCGTCCGAAAGTTCAGAAGCGGGGAAGATGCCCGACGAGAAATTGCTGACCGACATGGGGAACTTCAACGAAGAACTGGTCGAAGCCGGGATCATGAAAGCCGGTGAAGGATTGAAGCCGAGCTCCCAGGGAGTTCGCGTCCACTTTCAAGGAAGCGACCGGACGGTGACGGACGGACCATTCGCGGAAACGAAAGAACTGATCGCTGGCTATTGGATCTGGGAAGTCAGTTCGATGAGCGAAGCGATCGATTGGGTGCGGCGTTGTCCGAATCCGATGATGGAAGACTCGGACATTGAGATTCGTCCGATCTTTGAGATGGCAGATTTCGGCGACGAGATGACGCCGGAGTTGCGAAAGCAGGAAGCTGCCATTGAGCGAAAAACGCAGGACGACGCGGAAGCCGACGTACGACGAATGGTTCATCAATGGAACACGGCTTTGGAAGCTCGCGACTACGATGGTTTGGTTGCCAACTACACCGAAACCTCTGTGCTGTACGGGGGCATTCCACCGTACCAGACCGTTGGGGCACAGAACATTCGCAAGCTTTGGGAAGGTTGCTTGCCGCACTTTCCTGAATTCAAATCGGTTCACCAAAATCTGACGTTCGAGGTCGGCGACGATGTCGCTTTCCTTCATGGCTTGCATCAATTCCAAACCTCTCCGGCGGATCATCCCGCCGGGCAATCTTGGATGAGAGTGACGACTTGTTTTCGGAAAATGCACGGGCAGTGGAAGGTGTTGCACGAACACGTGTCGTTGCCCTTCAATCCGATGACCAACGAGGCATGGAAGATCAAAGATCCCGCTGTTTTAGATGAGCCCTCGTATGGTGCAGATGCCTGCACTTGAGAACCGACGATCGTGACGCAGCGAGTCCGCGTTGCGATGGTTTGAATGGTTGTTTTTGTTTGCCACACCTCCTTCAACATTGAGTCTGTTTATGTTTGCCAAACCACAATCCGAGCATCAATGGCTCGAGCAAATCCTCGGCGAATGGGAATTCGACCACGACTGCAAAATGCCGGACGGATCCACCACGACCACGCACGGCAAAATGTCTTGCCGATCACTGGGAGGCATGTGGGTGATTTGCGAGAGCGGCGGTGAATCTGCCGAAGGCGAACCTTGGTCGTCAATCATGACGCTGGGGTTCGACACAGCCGACGGTCACTACGTCGGGACCTTTGTAGGATCCATGATGTCGAACATTTGGCCGTACGAAGGCTGCTTGGACGAGTCCGGCCAAAAGTTGCTGCTGAGCTCGCGTGGTCCTGCTTTCGACGGGGCAGGAAAAGCGAACTATCGAGACACGATTCACATCCTCGATAAAGACACGTGGATGATGACCAGCGAACTGCAAGACGAAAACGGTCAGTGGATTGAGTTCATGAGTGGCAAGCACACACGTTGCTAGCGGGTTGTTGACTTGACGCACACACATTCAAGCGAAGTGAGAGAATGACATGAAATACATATTGATGATTTACGGGGCGGAGGAAGGTTGGACGGAAGACGAGCGTGAACGCTGCATGCTGGATTCGATGGCGATCTGCGATGAGTTGGCGGTGGAGGGCAAATGGCTGGATTCTTCGCCGCTTCATTCCGTCACCACGGCAACCAGTGTTCGTGTGAGAGAAGGCAAGTGCGAAGTGACGGACGGTCCGTTCGCAGAGACGACCGAGCAGTTGGGTGGGTACTACATCATCGATGTGCCCTCGCGCGACGAAGCGGTCGCGATCGCGCGTCGGTTGCCACCAGCAAAGAAGGGAACCGTTCAGATTCGTCCCTTGCTGCCAGTTCCAATGCCGATGCCATCGTTGAGCGAGGATTTGATTTCGCTGCGAACGAAGGAGAGCAATGCCGGGAAAGACTACATCGTTCTGCTTTACGCTGCCGAAGGAGCCTGGCCACCGGAAGAACATTCGGCCGCGTTGGAGGAATCCATTCGTCTGTGCCATGAACTGCACGAACAAGGCTGCTATCGAGATGCGGCACCGTTGCAGTCGCCGACGACCGCGACATGCGTGCGGGTGCGCGACGGCATTCAGGAGGTTGTCGACGGTCCGTTTCCGGAAACCAAGGAACAACTCGGCGGCTACTTCTTGATCCACGTCGCGGATCTGGATCAAGCGATCGCGGTCGCGTCGAGGATCCCGGGGGCCAGACGAGGCACGGCGGAGATTCGGCCATTGTTTCCGCTGCCGGTGCCACATCGGTCGGGTTGAGTTCGGCTCGTTGCGACAGTTCAAGCGTGCGTGGTGGGACGAGTGATCGAAGGCGGTTATGAGAGTTGTGTGTGGGAACCGGGGTCTATCGCCCAATGGCACTTGCTTTAGAACCAATCGAGGGGATTTTGTTAGCGAAACGGCGCAAGTCGTCTGGTAAATCGTGGGTGTTTTCCGGCGTGTCACCGGACGGCTCGCGCCGTTCCGCTACAAAGTAGATCGCATTCGGCTATCGCCCAACGGCTGATGTAGGCGTTGATTCTCGGATGCGTGATCAACTGCCGAGGGCGCCTTTTAGGATTGCCAGCTTCTGACTCAAGAATCTTTGTTCCGGGGCATTCATTGCTAGCGAGAGTGCTTGTTCGAACGCTTGAATGGCGTCTTCCGGCTTGCCCATCCTTCGCAGCAATTCGCCTCGCGCGGAGTGGGCCAAGTAATGATCGCGAAGATGGCCGGCATCGAGAATTGCTTCGATTTGCTGCAAGCCTTCCGCTGGCGTGTCTCGCATTGCAATGGCGACGGCGCGATTGAGTTCGACGACCGGCGAGGGCTGGATTCGCAGCAACACGTCGTACAGCGCAACGATCTGTGACCAGTCGGTCTCACTGGCTCGTTCGGCTTCGGCATGCACGGCCGAGATTGCTGCCTGAATCGTGTAGGTTCCAATCCGCCGAGTACGGAGCGAACTCTGCAACAACTGACTGCCTTCTTCGATCAAGTTCCGGTCCCACAAAGAACGATCTTGATCCTCCAGCAAAACGATGTCGCCGTCTTCATTCACTCGTGCGTTGCGACGCGACTCGTGCAACAACATCAACGCGAGCAAACCTGCGACTTCGGGATCGGGCAGGAGTTCCAACAACAGCCGAGCCAACCGGATGGCTTCGGCTGACAGATCGGTTCGCAGGAGTGAGTCGCCGCTCGAGGCGGAATAACCTTCGTTGAACACCAAATAAATGACGGACAACACCGCGTCCAAACGCGAAGGCAGCTCGGACAGTGTCGGGATCGAAAATGGGATCCCCGCGTCGCGAATTTTGGCTTTGCCACGGACGATCCGCTGAGCCAACGTGGACGGGGCGGTTAAGAACGCTCTCGCAATTTCCTCGGTCGTCATCCCACAAACTTCTCGCAAGGTCAGCGGGACCTGGACTTTTTGGTCGATCGCAGGGTGGCAGCACGCGAAGATGAGTCTCAATCGATCGTCCTGAATGTCCTGCTCGGCGACCGCATGGTTGGCGGATTCAATTTGGTCGATTCGCCGAACCAGTTCCGGTTGCAAATCATCGAAGCGTCGTCGGCGGCGAATGCGATCGACTGCCTTGAAACGCCCCGTCGATATCAACCAAGCCGCTGGGTTGTCCGGAATTCCATCGTGGCCCCACTTCTCCATCGCGGCGGCGAAGGCGTCGTGCATCGCTTCTTCCGCCAAGTCAAAATCGCCCAAAACCCGAACCAGCGTCGCGAAAACTTTTCTCGACTCGGTTCGGTAGATGCGATCGATTTGGTTGGAGACTGCTTGGGCGGAGCTCATCGGCGGCGGGACTTGCCGTCCTTCCGGTGTCACGGGGCAAAGCGATGAGCATAGTCCAAACGCGTGTTTCAACGCGAGATCGTCCGCGGGCTTGAAACCTCATCGCAGCCAGTTGTTTCCTAGAAGATTCGACTACGGGTTGGTCTCAACTGGTTCGCGATCGATGCTGGCGTCGATATTTCCTGCCGCACGGTCGATTGCGTTGGCGGCACCGTCAGCAGCATCTTTGGTTGTCTCGACGAGGGACGATGTGTCTTGCTTCATTTTATCCGTGTCGACTCGAACCGATGGATCGCCATCGTCCGATGTGAATCGCAACCAACCAACGACCGCCATCAGCAGAACGATTGCGACAACGAAAATGAGGGCACGCATGGGATTTCTCTTGGTGAGGTAGGATGGCTGGCCCGCCGAGGCTTTCTCGGTGGCCGATTTTGATTCAGTTTGGAGTGCGACGTGACGACGGACCGCCACGCTCGAGGTTCGATGCCAATGCAAGCGGCATACCAGCATCCGAATCCGCGGATGCGATCGATTCCGTTCCGAGGAAGTGACGCGGTTGCGAAGACGTGGCACGAGAATTGCCATCTCCAATCCGGCTCGAGAAAATTGGCTCCGGTTGAGTCGTGCGATGTTTGATTCGCTGCACCGGACAGTTGCTCAGCGTTTGATCGTCATTGAAGGGCGTGAGATGGGACAGACTGCGTTGTTGGATGGAATGGAAGATAAGGCGGCTGAACCGTCGCAAGTCACCAAGTCAGGAATGGGGGCCATCGTTCACGACGACGGAGTTGCCTTCCGAGTTTGGGCACCCAACGCGGATCGCGTGAGCGTGATCGGTACATTCAACGACTGGCAATCAGAAGCCACGCCGCTGAAGCGAGAAGAGCACGGGACTTGGTACGTCGACGTTGCCAAGGCGAAAGCGGGTGACGAATATAAATACAGAATCACCCGAGGCGACAAATCCTTTGATCGCATTGACCCGTACGCCCGCGAAGTCACCAACTCCATCGGCAACGCGGTCGTCTACAAAGACACATTCGATTGGAAGCATCCGACCTTTCACCGGCCAGCACAGAATGAGTTGGTGATCTACGAGATGCACATCGGAACGTTTCATCGAGACGATCCCGATCAACCGGGGACGTTCTCCGATGCGGTTGCGAAGTTCAAGCATCTCAAAGAGCTTGGAATCAACGCGATCCAGATCATGCCAGTCGCCGAGTTCGCTGGCGATTTGTCGTGGGGATACAACCCAGCGCACATCTTCGCGGTTGAGCAGGCTTATGGTGGTCCGGACGCGTTGAAAGCGTTTGTCGACGCAGCACATCAAGCTGGTTTTGCGGTGATCATCGACGTCGTCTACAACCACTTTGGCCCCAGCGATTTGGATTTGTGGCAGTTCGACGGTTGGAGTGAGAACGACAAGGGCGGCATCTACTTCTATCAAGACCATCGCTCCAACACGCCTTGGGGCGACACGCGACCCGACTACGGTCGCGGCGAAGTTCGCCAGTTCATCCACGACAACGCAATGATGTGGATGCGGGAATACCATGCTGATGGTTTGCGGTATGACATGACCGCCTACATTCGCACGGTCTCCGGTATCGGCAACGACGACATCGCGGAAGGCTGGGGATTGATGCAGTGGATCAACCGCGATTTGCGAAACGAGTTCCCGGGGTGTTACTTGATCGCGGAAGATTTGCAGACCAACAACTGGTTGACCAAGACGGAAGATCAAGGCGGTGCGGGCTTCACAACCCAGTGGGACGCGGCCTTTGTCCACCCGATCCGTACCGCGGTGCAAGAAATCGACGATGCACATCGAGACATGTGGGCGGTGCGAGACGCGTTGTGTCATCGATACAACGGCGACGCTTTCCAACGAGTCGTGTACAGCGAATCGCATGATGAAGTCGCCAACGGCAAGTCTCGCGTTCCCAGCGAGATCGATGCGGAGGATCCTGAAAGCCGGTTTGCAAAGAAACGAACAATCCTGGCAGCGGCTTTGGCGCTAACTGCACCGGGAGTTCCGATGTTGTTTCAAGGCCAAGAGATGTTGGAAGACGACTGGTTCGAAGACACAGATCCGCTCGAGTGGGAACGGACTCGCCGCCTTCGAGGAATCAAACGTCTGTTCCGTGATCTCATTCAATTGCGATTGAACAAAGACGGTTTTTCAAAAGGATTGACGGGGCAACACATCGTGATGCATCACGTCAATGAAAATGACAAGGTCGTCGCGTTCGTGCGGCGGGCTGAGGATCCTCAAGACGACGTTTTGGTGCTGGCCAACTTTGCCAATCGTTCTTGGGATCAATACGAAATCGGTTTTCCCGATTCAGGCGATTGGCAATTGAAACTGAACACCGATTGGTCGGGCTACGATCAAGACTTCGACGATCACCCGGTTGAACATGTCGATGCGACGGACCAACCGTACGACGGTTTGGCAGCGAGAGCCGAAGTTTCGTTCGGTGCCTACGCGGTTTTGATCTACACGCGCTGAGCCATCCCGGCAGATCGGCTTCGTGCCGCGTTTTCTGGCGTCGTGTCTGGTTGGGTTTCTGAACCAGGAACCTTTCACGAAGAATTGAAATTTCGGGGAAGGTTGAGGGGCATTGAGGGACGTGGTTCAGGCGGACGCGAGGGAAAGGGCCCTTGCAGGGACGCTGGGTGGTGCCTCGCTCACCGGCTTGTCGATTGAGTCGTCAATGTAGGATGGGCACTCTTGCCCCGTCACAGTTGCGGATGTCGGCCAAGAGTGGCCAACCGACAGCAACATCGACAACCCGTCACGCTACGGATTTCCATTGTCGGGCTTGCTGGAACGGGGGGAAACCGCTGACGTTGCCCAAAATGGGGAGCGTCGATAGACTGTCGCTGCACGGCCCGAACACACCATTCGGGCCGTGTTCCGCCTTGCCAACTCGACCATGGTTTCACTCCATCTGTCGCGTTGGTTTGCATTCGCTGGCTCCTTTTGCCAAGCCGAACGCTGTGCCCATCCAACGCACAAGCCGCACTCGCGCCCATAGCTCAGCTGGATAGAGCAACGGACTTCTAATCCGTAGGTCGGTGGTTCGAATCCACCTGGGCGTGCTTCTTGCGTTTGGATTTCTCTGCCTCCGTGGTGCCATGGCGGCTCGCCCGACGCTTCTGATCTGGCTCTCACGACCATTCCAGACCGCAAAATCGGAATTTGTTCCTTGGCGATCCTGGCACCTCAGGTCTCCCCGAACAGGATTCCTTTCTCCTCTCTTGAGAGGGGAACGTAGGTTTGCGTGCGACCGCAGAACTGCGGGTCAGCCTGTCATCCGTGGATGATTCGCGTTCGACGTTTTCTTGGCGAACCGGTCCCGCGTGAATCGAGACACTCAATGGAAAGCGCACCCAATCCTTGCCAGTTCGCAAAACGACCATCCTCGCCGCAACTCACCAAACACTGAAAAACATCGCGGTCGAGAGTTTGATTGCTTCTTGGTTGATGCACGATGGCTGGCAGGTTTTCAGGCCGATGCTGGACCATGCGCACAAAACAGATCTATTGATTTCAGACGGCCCCCATTTCCATCGCATTCAAGTGAAAACGTTCGAGAAAAAAAAGGGACAGGAATTCACCAACTGCTGGTCTCCTTGCCCGGTCGATTACGTCGTCTTCATGGTTCGCAATGGCAACTGGGGCGTGATCACGCCCGGCTTCACTGAAAAGCGAAGGCCGATCGATCACAAGGAACACCGCAAATTCGAGAAGAAGAAGCGTGACTTCTTGTGTGCGTTTCATCAGATCTGACCGGATGGGGGCGATCTGGTTGTGAAGGTTGTTTTCGATGCCTGGCGCCATTCGAGTTTCCACAGGCAGTGGCCCCGTCGAATCGCCAGAAGGCTCCCTGCCCGAAACCCCGAGATTGACTAGCATGGTGCACCGAGAGTTGTTCACGGGAATCCAAAATGACGCCCGTTGCCAGTCAAATCCATTGCCCTCCAAAGATATTTATCGTGCCGTACACCCGATTTTTCATCTGCTCCGTCTTTGCGTTACTCGCCGGAATTCCAATGAATGGAATGGCCCACGAAGGTCACGACCATGGCGATGCCGCCGAGACATCCACGGAATCCGCCGCTGCGTTTGACCCAACCGCTCCAACGAACAAGTTCCAAGCGAACGGCAAAACGTATCGTTGGGAACACCGGGCTGATCTTGGCAAGCAATCCGAAGACATGTTCAACGCCGCAAAAGGCGGTCTGCACAACAACGCCGACCGGGATTTGCTGACGGGTGAGATCGTGACCGTGGTTGCCAAGCACGGGCTGGTGACGCTTGATCCCAAGTTGAAAGAATGGACTTTGGTCGACGACCAAGACGCAGTGTTCTCCGGCGGCATGAACGCTCACGGAACCGATTGTTTCGTACTGGACGGCGAATCGCACTGGGCGTTCGCATCGACGAACACCCAACAAGTGTTCGTGACCAAACGCGGGAAAGTTCTTGCGACTCTGTCTCAGCCCAAGGGAGACGAATTCGACAACCCAACCGTCAACGAATACTTCCAGGCTGGCGGACGATTCACTCCTTGTGATGTGGTCTTTCTACCTGAAGCCAAGCGTTTGGTGGTTGTCATCGGATACGCTCCCGGCGACTTTGCGTTGTCAGCCGAATTGGTGGACGGCCAGTGGCAATGGGGCGGCCCGGCATGGGGCGGACGAGAAGGCAACGGTGGCATGCTGAACACCGGCCATGGTGTGCAAATTGCCACCGAAGGCGGGCGTGAAATCGTTGAAATTGCTTCTCGTTCTCACGGACGCATTTTCTCGTTCACACCCAATGGAGCACAAATCCGAACACCGGGTGCTGACAAGGATTACTTCATCCAACTGCCCAAGGGTTCGAACCCTTGCAACCTCTTCAATGTGGGCGACAACATGTTTTTGCCGCTGTTGAACTCACTGCCCAAGACCAATGGATCGGCGCCCGTGTTGGTGTTGGAAAACGGCAAACCAGCCGGTGCCCTGGTGCCCGCGACCTACGACACATTGAACTTGATGCAGCACATGCACGGATTTTGCCCTGTCGAAATCGATGGCAAACTGTTCGGCATTGTCTTGTCATGGCGTAACGGTGGCGAGAATGCAAATGGCAAACCCAACGACGGTCAAATCGCGATTTTCGAAGCCGTCGAAGAGTAAGTCTGTCCTCTTAGCAGTGGACGTTTTCGTATCGCAGTCGCGGATTTGATGGATCGATGTCATGACCAGCTACCAACCGTTTTTGATCTGGTTGCTGTTTGCGTTGATCTCAATTCCGCTGGCGGGGGTGGCTTGGAGTACTCGGAAGCAGTCGCGTGAACTGATGGCGACGACCGACTTCACTCCCAAGACAACTTACGAAGGTCCGTTGGTCGAAGATGATGATGGGACCCGTTCGCAAACCCTCACCGTATCGACGGTGACGTCGGTTTCGGCCTGGCAAGTCGTTCGGCTGGGGCCGTTCGCCATCGTGGTGCACGCCCGGGAGTGGGCGGCCAATGCGGTTCTGCTGGCGATCGTTCTGATGGGAATTGGTTTGGCTGGGTTGCTGCACTTCCCCACCCAATCCCCCTAGTGGTCTGTCACGACTTGTTTTTAGGGTAGTGAACGAGCTTTTAGGCTAGTGGACGAGGCCACGAGTCCCGAACTGGCGTCAAATCCAAGGACTCGTGGCCTCGTCCACTACGATCAACCCTCACTTTTAGCTGTGACAGCTTTCCGAAGCGGCCAGCGCCCAAAATCTCGAGTGATCCAGCCTGACAAGGAAGCGTCAGTCAGCAAGCGTCCGGCATAGAGCAGGTCAGCAAGAGTCTTTCGGCATTTGAGATATTTTGGTACGCGTTGTGGCTCCCACGTACAACCGGGGCTAACGCCCAAACGGCTCACATGATTATGCCCGATCATTCCTGCCGTCCGGCACTAGTGTTCTGTCAAGACTTGTTTTTAGGGTAGTGGGACGAGGCCACGAGTCCTGAACTGGCGTCAAATTCAAGGACTCGTGGCCTCGTCCACTACGATCAACCCTCACTTTTAGCTGTGACAGACCACTAGGATCATGTTTTAGCGAAACGGCTCCCACCTTCCCCTTGGATGTTCTCATGCAAAGAAGACACTTCCTTTCGATCTCTGCCATGACGGCCGCTGCCTCGGTGACCGGTTGTGGTTCAGGCGAGGTGACGAAGCCGATTGTCGCTTCAGCGGAGCGTGTGGCATCGGAGGTCGAAGAAGCCGTCGAAGAAACTTCGACCGAAAACTTGGAACGCTATCGCGTTGCCTTGCGAGGCTACGAAATCGTGTCGGGAATGATTGGCCCACGAGTGTTCTTCTTGCCATATCCTGGGATGCGAATTCTTTCCGTGGTGATCGTGGCCACCACGGTTTCTGCGAAGTTGGCGATCAAGTACATCGACACCGAATTGATTCAGCGACAGTTTGAAGAAGAGCTGACCGACGAAGAACGCTCGCTGGTCGAGTCCGATGGCCACGTCCGATTTGAAACTGAAAGCGGTGTCTCAGAGACGGTCATGCTGGGACCGAGCGAGTACGTCTGAGTTCCATTCATCGACCACCGGAAATCCCTGAGCTCAGCATCGGAGCCAATCTTGAAAGCCCCCCGCCCCACCATCACTCTCTGGTTCAATGTTCTGCTGATTTTGTACTCGGCGGGGACGGGGTTCATCACGTTCGCGTTTTCGGACAAAGCCCAGAACGTTCCCATCCAAGGCTTGGTGCTCACATCGTTGATCGATTTTGTTCGCTACCTGATCATGATGTTCATTTCCGCATGGTTCATTCGCGAATTCTGGAATCGCTTGGTCGCGGATTTGTTCACCGTGCGTCTGATCGCCTATCGCGAGGCCATCACCATGGTCGTCCTCTTGGGTTTGTTCGGTTTGTGATCGAACATCAATGCATTGACGACGGGCAATTTGACTCGTCCCAGTCGGGGCAATAAGATCCTGTGATCGCTTCCCTTTCGTGACCATGGTCGACGAAGTGCCTTCGGCGAACTTTCCAGTCCATTTGTTTGTTGGAGAATTCAGCCATGCACCTTTCTGTCGGTATCCCTGAGCTCATCGTGCCCTTCGTTCTCGGGCTTCTTTCACTGCTTTTGCGGTGGCGTCGGAGCAAGCATCTGCAAACGGCGGCGATTGCCTTTGCCTGTTCCTGCGGTGCGACCTTGCTATCGCCCGCGGACCTCGCATCAACGTTGATCTTCACCATCGCGTTCTTTCTGTGTTTCCAACTTGGCACGCGTTCCAAGCATCCGGTGAAGACAGACGAGACGATGGAAAAGGACGTCGACCAATCACAATCGAGCTGGACGAATCCGCTTCGATTGGGAGCCGTGGTGGCTGCTCTTGGAGTCGCCGTCTTCGCATTCGGACAAATGCAACTCTGGCAGCAGGCGACCGAACCGCTGGCCCATCACGTTTTCCGAGCATGGGCAACCAGTTGGATTGGAACCATGCTGCTTGTACTGTCAGCTACTTGGTGGGGCTACCATTTCGCGAACCGACAAGTGCTGGGTAAGAAGGACGTCTCCAGTTGACCGAAATGGGAAACGCGTGAGAAACGAATGACGCAATGGACGAGGCGACGAGCTGTTGATTGCTCGCAGTTCTTTTACGCCGGAGGCGTTGCAGCAGGTAGCCGGCGGTCGAGCGAAGCGAACACCGCCGGAGACGCGGTGAAAGACTCCCTGGCCGACCCCGAAGGTGGTCGCACATCGGCCAGATTGAATTCTGCGACGCCCTATCGGGGTCGAAACGCGATGGTGTCTTCCCATGATCCGTAGGTGCGCTACGCGACCTACGGCTACCGTCTTAAATCCCTCACGGGATAGGATTCTCACTTGTGGGCAATCGACACCTTGCTGATTTGTCCACTAAACATTCGCCAGTCCCTCGCACATGTTTCCTCTTCCAAGACCTTCCAACGGAACCCACATGAGTTCATCTCCCAATCCAAACGACTACCTGGGGCATTGCGAGGACATTGATGCTGACCATCCAGACATCATCGAACGCGCCCAAAAATTGGCGGGTGCGTCGATCGAAGAGACCGCGAAAAACTGCTTTGAGTTTGTGCGTGATTCGATCCAGCACACGGGAGACGAAGAGCGAAATCCGGTGACGTGCCGAGCTTCGGATGTGCTGTGGCATGGGATCGGATACTGCTACGCCAAGAGCCATTTGCTGTGTGCCTTCTTGCGTGCCAATCAGATTCCCGCGGGGCTTTGTTATCAGCGTCTCTCCATCGAAGGCGACGGAGCTCCGTTTTGCTTGCACGGGCTCAACGCGGTCCATTTGCCCGACCATGGTTGGTATCGGATCGACGCTCGCGGAAACAAACCCGGTGTGGACGCTCAATTCATTCCTCCCCGAGAACAGTTGGCGTTTGCAACTGACATGGCAGGAGAACGGGACCTGGATGAGATTTGGCAGACGCCACATCCTGCCGTGATCGAATGCCTGCGGAGACATGAAGACTGGCTGGAATTGTCGCAAGATTTGCCCGATCAAGATTTGCCCGATATCGAAGAACGGTGAATGGCGTGCTGGAAACAGTACAATGGACGGTGCGGTCTTCGTTTCGGCGGTTGCAAAGATTGAGCCTGAACGACGTCGACGGCATTCGGATTTCATTTCAAACGTCCAAACTGAGCGGGGATTCCACATGCCAAATCCTTTCAAAACACGTGTGCAGTGCATCGCATTCCTTGGTGTTTGTGTGGCGGTCGGTTTCAGTTGTGCTGCCTCGATAGCAGTCGCGGAAATCTTCATGCCTGAGAACGCAGCCGGGCAACAAGGCGTGGCCACTTTCTATCGGACCTTCACACCGATGGCGGTCGTGTGGACCTTGCTTGGCATTTGGGCCCACGCCTGCATGCCTCCTCGCGTTTGCGGACCGGATGACACGGAATCGAGAGAGGGGGCCGGCCCCTTGCCGCAAACCGCAACGCGCTGATGGCCCGCACTGGCTTGCTTCAGGGGATCTGAACGGACTCCTTGGATTTCAATTGATTGATTTGGCGGTGGATGGAGATACTCTGAACAGCCATGCTTCGAATTCGGCTGTGTGCCGCCTCTGTTGGAACCGCACCCTAAAGCCGACGAAAAGCATCCCGCCAATTACTGTCGTCCCGCATCGCCCTGAGAGAATGGCATCATGAAGTGTTTGTTTGATCTGATGACCCGAGCCGTCATCGTCACGTTCTGCGTGAGCCTTGCGTCCAACTCAATTTTGGCCCAAGACACTCCTGAGAAGGCCGCTCAGCCTGAGACAAAGAAGACGACGGACGACACAGACGAGGTCACCGTCAAAGTGCAAGGGACGTTCGAGTCGACTCAAAGCTGGGAACTGAGCCACGGGTTGGATCAGTTTGGTGAACTTGAAATCAAGAAAATCCTTCCGCATGGCACCGAAGTCAAAGAAGGCCAGACCGTCATTTGGTTCGACACCGAATCGATCGACAAAAAACTGTCCGCCGCCGAGATTGACATTCGCTTGGCCAGAATTGCTGCCGACGACGAACAGTTTGCTCATGATCAATTCGTTGCCGCTCAAAAACTCGATCGCCAAGATGCAGAGCGGGCACGTCAGGCTGCCAAGCAGGCCTATGACAACTACATGCAATTCGATCGCGATCGAAAAATCAAAAGTGCTGAATTCGACATCAAGATGTCCCAAGCCTCACTGGACAACGCGGCCGAGGAACTGAAGCAACTTCAGCAAATGTACGACGCCGACGACTTGACCGAGGAATCCGAGGAGATCGTTCTCAAACGCGCCAAGCAGTCCGTCGAGTCCGCTCAGTTTCGATTGGAAAGCACCGAGATTCGTTCCAATCGAACCCTGAAACAATCCATTCCCGCCGAAGAAGCGCGAACCGAGGCCACCTGGGAACGCGCCCAAATGGCGTACGAGAAAACCCTTCGCAATCTCGAGAGTGCGAAAAAGAAACGCGACCTGGAACGCCGCAAGGCCGCGGATGCCTTGTCCGAAAAGGAAACGGACTTCGAAGAACTCCGCGAACAACGCAAGTCGATTGTCATCCAGGCTCCCGGCAAAGGGATCCTGCTGTATGGAGAACTGAATCGAGGCGCACTCAATGCCAAGCCGAGCCCGATCAAGGTGGGGTCGAAAGTCTCCACCGATCAGGTCATCGCCACCGTGGTTCAGCCAAACAAGATGCGAATTCGCTTGACGCTGAGCGAGGCTGATCTGGCCGGCATTCAAGTGGGCGACTCATGCGTTATCAAGCCAGCGATTGCCCCGAAGGAGGAGGTCAAGGGCAGCATTGATTCGATCGCATCGGTGCCGTTCATGGGAACGAAGTTTGATGCAACAGTGAAGATCACAGGCAAATTGCCCGAAGCGGTGAAACCGACGATGACCGCGACCGTTGAGTTGACGAAATGATCGTGATCATCCTCGGGAAAATGCTATGAATATCAAGCAAACGGATCGCCCGGTCGCGACGACCAGGATTGCTCTGCGAGTTCGCCATTTGTCGCTTCGCGTCGTCTTGATGCTGAGTGCCTTGTGTCTGTTGGCACACAGCGAGACATTGCCAGCGGAAGACGTGGCTGCGGTGAAGCCCTTTGATTTGTCACGCACTCCGGTGCCGCCAGAAATCGACGCCCCCACCGAATCGGAAATCCGCGCCGCGATCGTTCGCGGGGTGCAGTTCATGCTCGATGACCAGAACCCGAACGGTTCCTGGGGATCACCCACGCGGACGAAAGGCCTGAACATTTACGCCCCGACGCCCGGAGCCCACCATGCGTTCCGAGCCGCGACCACGTCGCTGGGAATCGCGGGGTTGATCGACACACTGGAACACCTGCCTGAGAACACACCGGAAAAAAATCTACGGGCGCAAGTCCGCGATTCAGTCGAACGAGCTGAGACGTGGCTGTACCGCGAATTGCCGAAATTACGACGAGCAGATGGTTCGGCCATGTACAACGTCTGGGGTCATGGCTATTCGATCCAAGCACTCGTGCGGTTGCATGGTTGGCACAAAGGCGATGCGGATCGCCAAGCGAGCATCGTCAGCCTGATCGAAGACCAATTCGAAATGCTGCAGCGTTACGAATCGGTCGACGGCGGCTGGGGCTATTACGACTTCCGCTACCAAGCCGACCAACCAACCTCCTCGTCGACCAGCTTTGTCAACGGTGCCGTGTTGGTGGCACTCAAGGAAGCCGATTCCATCGGGGTGACTCCGCCAAAACGCATGGTGGATCGCGCCGTCGCAGCTTTGGGCCGACAACAGAAACCCGACTTCAGCTACTTGTACAGCGAAGACTCTCAGTACCGACCGATGCGAGAGATCAACCGCCCCGGCGGGAGTCTCGGTCGGTCCCAGTGCTGCAATGCAGCAATGCGATTGTGGGGCGATTCCCAAATCACCGACGACGTCGTGAAGGTCTGGCTGTGTCGACTCTATCTGCGCAACGGCTGGCTCGACATCGGCCGCAAGCGGCCGGTTCCCCACGAAGCTTGGATGCAGGTGGCTGGCTACTTCTACTACTTTGGTCACTACTACGCCGCAGTGGGAATGGACTTGTTGCCCGAAGAGGAACGTGCGCCGTATCAGTCGATGTTGGCCAAGCTGATGCTCGACCGTCAAGAATCCGATGGCTCGTGGTGGGACTACCCGCTGTACGACTACCATCAACCGTATGGCACCGGGTTTGTCCTGATGACGCTGGACGCCTGCTTGCCGTGAACGCGAAAAAGCCCAAGCGTTCGACCACGAGAAAGTTCAAACGCAGTGGAGGAGGCGACCGGCGCGTTCTCACCCCTCTGCGACTCCGCGTCTCTCCGCCTCTGCGTCCCATTTCAATCGCGATCGCATCAGTCCTCTCGATGCGTTGAAGCTGGCACGCAAACAGTGGAGAACAACTGTTCAAAGCAGGTACGCAGGAGTCATGGGGTATGTGAGCCGTTGGCGTTCGCCACGGTTTTCACGCACAACCGGGGCTAACGCCCAAACGGCTCACATGGTTGTGCTTGATCATTCCTGCCGACTTTTGTTCCGTGTGCGAAACCCAACGCTTCAGCGCCCGCCTCCACCCAATCCAAACTCAAACAGTTCGAAACAGACCTTGGGTCGGTACCTTGCGAGACGGAACAGTTGAGGACAACTGTTCTACTCTGACGATGCCGGAGCGGCTTGATTCGGCCCACTGGCATTCTCGCGCATCCGGCTGTGATAACATGGTTGCCCCACCTTGAAACGGGCCACGCCAGACTCTCTCCCAGAACGCCACCATGAAGAGAATGTTGTCCGGGATCCTCCTTGCGATCCTTCCTGCCGCAACGGTTTCCCTCGCCAAACCACCGATCCCAACGCCCCGCGAAACGCCGGTGGTGGGCGACATGGACCACTACTTCCTCGAGTCCATGTACGACCTCAAGGAGTCGGACGCTGGGTTGCAACACGTGGTCGATTCACCTGCGTTTCGTGAGTTGGTGGCGAAGCATGACCTCAAGCTTCTGGGCGGCCCCATGTTGGGCTGCGTCACCGATCACAGTGCCCGGATCTGGGTCCGGACAACGCAACCCGCCAGCGTGCAAGTCGTGATGGATGGGCAGTCCAGCGAAGTCGTCCAAACCTCGGCGGAGATGGACTACTCGGCACTCCTGGACCTCGGAAATCTGCAGCCTTCGACGTCGTACACCTACGACGTTTTGGTCGATGGACAAAGCGTTTTCGCCGACCAGCAACCAACCTTCCAGACTTATCCGTCCAAGGACGAGAAGGCAACGTTCAGCGTCGCGTTTGGCGGCGGAGCCCGCTACAACCCGCCGAAGGAAAAGATCTGGGATGTGATTGCGGGGCGTTCGCCGGAAGCGATCCTGTTGCTCGGTGACAATGTCTACATCGACCAACCCAAGTCGCGCACGAAGCAGCGTGTGCACTACTACCGTCGGCAACTGCGACCTGAGTTTCAACGCCTGACCGCGTCGACGTCGGTGTACGCGGTCTACGACGATCACGATTTGGGCGTGGATGACTCCTCGGGTGGCCCCCGCAAATTCAAACCGAGTTGGAAATTCGAATCCTGGAAAGTCTTCCGTGAAAACTGGAACAACCCATCGTACGGGGGCGGCGATGAACTTCCCGGTTGCTGGTTTGATTTCTCGATTGGGGACGTCGACTTCTTCATGCTCGACAATCGCTACTATCGATCGTTTGAAGACGGGACGATGCTGGGCCCGGAACAAAAGGAATGGTTGTTGGCGAAGTTGAAAGCATCGGATGCCACGTTCAAAGTTCTCGCTTCAGGGACGCTGTGGACGGAGCACGCTGACAAAGGCGGGAAAGATTCTTGGTGGGGCGTGAAGGAAGAACGCAACGAAATCTTTGACTTCATCGACCAAGAGAAAATCGGCGGCGTGATTCTGCTGTCGGCTGATCGACACCGCACCGACGTGTACAAGATCGAGCGTCCCAACGGCTACGACTTGTTCGAGTTCGAGACGTCGAAGATGACGAACGATCACACGCATCCCACCAAAGAAAAAGCCGTCTTCTCTTACAACGAAGGCAACTTCTTTGGGATGTTGCGATTTGATTTGGAGAAGGCCGATCCAGAAATGGCGTTCCAGTGCATCACAATGGAAGACCAAAAGGTCTATGAGATGACGTTGAAACGCAGCCAACTGCAGGCGGCAGAGTGACGCGACGAAATTCGATCGTTTCAATCGGTCTCGTCAATTGAGTCGTCCACGACGTTTCAACGAATGTAGGATGGGCACTCTTGCCCGTCAGAGTGGCGGACGTCAGCCAAGAGTGGCCAACCGACAGCAAATTCCACAAACCGGTCAGCAAGGCCGACGCAGAATGCCCGACGCCGGCCCCGTCCGGGGCGAGGATCGCCGCCATGATGCACGTTCGGTACGAGCCCCGTCATCGCCTCCACCGCCCAGATTTTGAAATTTACAATTTACAATTTCACTTTTTCAATCCATCCCCCATCGCATCCCTCGCCACCTGTCGCCGCTTCGCGGCTTGTCGAGCGAGACTGTGACACCCAAGACCTCGGGTTGAAAACCCGAGGCTAACAACTGTCACCGCTCCGCGGTTGTTAAAACACCGAACACCCACAACCAGTCGCGGAGCGACGGAAGCCGGAAGCCTTGGGTTTTCAACCCAAGGTCACACACCAACGACACACAAGTCCTCAAGTCGCGGAGCGACGACAGTTGATTGCAGCCCCGCCACCGAACGACCCACCGGTTCGCATCCTCGTACGATGGGCTTCCAAGCCCGTCGAAATGAAACCCCAACACGTCACGGCTCGTCGATTGAGTCGTCCACGACGTTCTAACGCCTTTAGGATGGGCACTCTTGCCCGTCTGATTGGCGGATGTCGGCCAAGAGTGGCCAACCGACGGCAAATTCGACAAACCGGTCAGCGAGGCCCACGCAGAATGCCCGACGCCGGCCCCGTCCGGGGCGAGGATCGCCGCCATGATGCTCCTTCGGTACGAGCCCCGTCATCGCCTCCACCGCCAAGATTTTGAAATTTACAATTTACAATTTCACTTTTTCAATCCTTCCCCCATCGCAACCCTCGCCACCTGTCGCCGCTCCGCGGCTTGTCGAGCGAGATCGTGACACCGAAGACCTCGGGTTGAAAACCCGAGGCTAACAACTGTCACCGCTCCGCGGTTGCTAGAACACCGAACCCCCACAACCAGTCGCGGAGCGACGGAAGCCGGAAGCCTTGGGTTTTCAACCCAAGGTCACACACCAACGACACACAAGTCCTCAAGTCGCGGAGCGACGACAGTTGTTCGCCCCGTCGCTGAATGATCCCCGGTTTGTGCCGGTCGTTGGTCTGCTGTTGATTTCAGATCGAACGAAACCACTTGTGTCCGCTTGATCTCAGCAGCAACACGTACAGCATCGCGAACAGATAGAAACCGATGAAGGTGCCGCTGACGATCATCGCTTGCTCGTCGGCGTTGCCGCTTTCCATGTCCACGATCAACAGGACCACAAAGGGTTGGCCGATGAAAATCGGAATCAGCCCAAAGATCCAGGCCCATTGGCGGCTCAACAGTGTGAGTAAAAGCAGTGTCCAACCGACGGCGAGACTGAGAACCAGCGTGATCATCCCTTGGGACAAATCCATCCAGATACCGGCGATTTTGAAAAGCACATTGGCGACCGCGATCGTGAACGCCATCCCCAGAATCTGCCGGATGTTGCGTTGGCCGGTCGGAGGAGTCTTCCCTCGATGAATGGGACGCCGAAACCATTGCCAAATTAGAAATGGCCCCAAGCATGAAAGGCCGGCCACAAGCATCAACTGCGTCGCGATCGATGGCATGGCCAGCCACGCCAATGCAATCACGATCGCATCGACGAGCAGGAAGCACCCCACGCCCATTTGACAACGTCGTGTACGCCTTCTGGAACGGCCTTCGGCAGGCACATGAATCAGCGAGCACCAAGTGCCCAACGCAGCCCAACTCGCGGTGAGTCCACCAAGTGAACACGCCAGAAACAACTGGTTCTCGTCCGCTAAATCCTCCAGATCCTGCAACCCGCCGAAGCTTGCCGCAACAATCGAGAGAACGACCGACCAAACCAAGCACCATCCCAACAGCACCCCATCGACTGGATCCTCCTCCGGCAACGAGTCATTCATTCCAAACTCTGCTCGCGAAGCGACTCGATCGATTGAAACTGCAGGGGCAATTCACCGTCACGACGGTCGGCCATTTGCTGCAAGATCCGCGGGTCGGTTTGCGCCGACTGGAAACGAACTTCGCCAGATCCAAACAAAAAGTGGACACCGCCGGGATGGCGGCTGCCGACCGAACCCACCGCCGATGCAGGTGGTTTGGCAAAGCGATCGTCGACGGTTTGGATTCCCCCACCAACATTCCGCAGCGTGGCGCGGGTCCCGCTCAACCATCCCAGATCATCGAGTGGCAACAACTTCTCTGAAACGAAGGCGGTGTTCGCCAATCCATCCGTCACATCGTCACGCGTGATCGCGACGTTGAGAAGGAAGACGCCATGGTCGCTCTCATCGATGGATTTTTCAGTCGGATGGTGCAACCCAACATAACTGCTGGCGTTGTCCGGCGTTCTCGCGGCAGATGGACACTGAACATGCGGGACACTCAATGCCAACACAGGCCGATTGGCCTCGTCGTAAACACTGACCGAACGAAGGATGCGATCACCAATGACGGGTTGGTCCATCAAGTCCATCAACCGCCCTAACCAATTGTGATGGTTCCCCACCGCGGTGCTGGCGATTGGTCCGGCGATCCCATCGTTTGGATCCAAGACCGTTCCCACGGGAAAGTGCATCCAACGATCGTGATAGCTTTGGATTGCCAAACCAATCGGGAGCATTTTCGATTGGCAGGACGCACGCCGGGACGTTTCGCGAATCGATTGGAGCGCCGGAGTGAGCATCCCAACCAGGACCCCGATGATCGCGATCGTGACCAGCAATTCGACCAAGGTGAAGCCGTGCTTTGTGCTGCCGAAACAAGCGAGAGGTTTTGACTGGCGAACGTTCATGAGTTGCCTCGTTGTAGACGTCGGATCGACATGCCAGGCCGGTTGTTGCGAACCAAAGTGGCTTCGATTTGGTTGGGTGGTTCACTGGAGGTGATGACTTTCACATCGATCCAAACTCCGGCGTCTTCGTCAACAGGCAGCCGAAGGTCGGATTCGAGCTCGTCGCCCAGCGTCTGAGCGGTCCGGATCGCGGATTCGAGCAACGCGACGGATTGATGATGCAGGTCATGTCGTCGTGATTGGGTGGCTCGTCCTCCCGTCGCGATGGCGAACGTTCCAACCAACAAGGCCAGCGCGAGCACCAACCCCATGGCGGCCAAACCGCGGCGAATTGGCAAAGGATGTCGGCGATGAATCCGGCGACGGGCGTGTGTCAAAATCAAGGGGACATCCTCGGGGCGGCTAGGATTTGAATCGGTTCCGTGGGGCGGTCAGGCAGTGCAACGGTTAGCTCGACGAGCGATGCTTCTCGATCGGAGTCGGCATCATCCTCCGATAGCAGTTGCAGTTGAAGTTGGACCTGCGAACGTTCACTGATCAGGTAGCGGTCGGATGCAATCAACGAATCGTTAATCGATTGGGCAGTGGACTCAACGGTGCGAGCGAAAGCGGGTTCGGAACCGAAGTCGTACACGATTCGTGAATCGGAATCGCTGAAGTCGAGGATCAACTGCGCCCCCTCCACTTCGACTTGGTTGGCATCCGCAACATCCCGCCGGATGTCATTCGCCAATCGTCGAATCTCTTGCCGGTCGAGCGCGGCCGTCGTTGCGTGCTGGCTGCTGGTGCGCATCAACGACACCAACCCCAACGTCCCGCCCAGCATGGCGATGACGAGGGCCAGCGTGACCAGCGTTTCAATCAGGGTGAAGCCGTGTCGATGATTCATTCGTTCGGCTCCATTCGCCACACATGATGCTGCAGCGTTTGCGAATGGACGGTGGTTTGGATCGTCAAATGCAAACCGTCTCGGGAATCCGTTTCAAAGGGCTCCATTTGGATCTGAACACTGGAATCCGGGTCACGTTGCTCGACGACGCCCGCCAAGTCTTCGTAGGGAATCAATGACAATCGTTGGGCTTCATTTTCAATCGCAAGCTGGCGTTCCAAACGATCGGTGGAGACACGATCGAACGCTCGTCCACTGTGATGCATTTGCACCGCGAACCCAGTCGAAATGGCGAGGAACGCAACCCCAGCCATGGTTTCCATCAACGTGAAACCATGGTGTGCGTTCGTGCGTGATCGGTTGGAAGAAGCCGCTCTCATTCGTTCAACTGAGTGCTTGGGTGAGGGTGGTCAGAAACAAAAACACAGCCATGATGTGGGCCATCACGTAGACTCCCACCAAGACGGTCCCCAGCGGGACCAACCACGACATGCGAAGTTTCCATCGTAACGATCGACGACGCGTGAGATTGTCAACCAATTGATTGATCGCGGAGGGCAGATGATGGTTGCCGGCGGCGCTGGTCAGCCATGTTTGCTCTTTTGAAGTGACCACTCGCGAACGGTGGAGAGCATCCGGCAAGGTGGTGCCATTTTCGATCAACCGGGATGCCTTGCGGCATCGATTCCGAATCCAAGGAACCCGAGAGGATTGCGACGCAAGCGACAACAACTCTGGTTCGGCGTTCCCGGCACGAATGCCGATGGCCAGCGACCGCAGAATCTCGCAACGCCAGCGTTCGATCGCGTCTTTCCCAAACCAAGGGATCCAGCGGATCAACCAGGTCGGTTGCCAACGAATTAGGATCGCCATCAAGAACCAGATTGAAAGGACGATCATCATCGCTTCATAGACCGTCGTGATCGTTTGCAGCACACCACCGAAACTCGATCGCGTACTGACGAACTCGTCCCCAAATTCATCAAACAGTTCGATCAAGTTTGACCGAAACAAGCTTCCCATGCCCCATGCCAAGAACATGGTGGCAAGCAAGTAAATGAATTGTTCGGCAATGATGGGGGCGGACGCCGGAGTGGTGGCGTCGATGTCTTCGAATCGCGACGTTTCTTTCGCGGACGCGGCAGTCGATTGCGGCTGGGCATGCTGGATCGCCGCCAGCGTGTCGGCGGAAACCGGCAGTTTGGATCGCCGGACGGCTTTGACCAACGACTCGCCTCGCATCAATCGGGCAGAGAATGATTTGGCTTGGCAGGCGATGCGGCTGGTCGAACCATTGGCGAGCGATTCCGCCAAGACGGGGTAGGACGCGCGTGTGCCCGCCGCCAATCGCATCCAACGATTCAGCGATTCCGCTTCGTCAAGGTAAGTCCAACGCCGGGCAACCAACAGCGTCCCCATCAGCATGGCCAACAACACGAAGGTGACGGGATGAGGCGCTGAAATTGCCAACGCCACCACGCAAGCCAACCAAAACAACCATTCAAAGAACGCAAAAATACGAACCGTTTTCGGGCGGAACTGCGAGGCTGGTTTTGCGATCAGATTCCGCTTGATGGTCCGCAAGGTCGCAGCGAACAGTCCGCAGACGATGGCAATGCCGATGAAAATGAATTGATGTGACACTGCTTCTCACCACCATCCAAAGTAGGTCAGGCCTTCGATCACCGAGACAATGGCTGTGTTCGCAGCCAAAATCGCGAAACCCGCCGTCAACACTGCCCCAATCAGTCCGATCCGAAACAGATGTCTGACACTGCGTTGGGATCTGGACTCAATCAGAGAATGACTGTCCGAGGCCGCCTGATACCACATACGAATGGTTTCCTCCCGCGACAATTGACCTTGTCCGAGTGCCGTCACGGCTGCCAACGGATGATCCTTGATCGGCGGGTGACTCAGGGCATGTTCCCAAGACTGTCCGGCATCGAGCTGCAGAGCCGAATGAGCGGCCCAGTTCCGAAGCGGAGTGAAACGCGCTTCCTGGGCGGCGAACCGAAACGCATCTCCGTAGGTTTGCGACCCAACCACGGACCGGTAAATCGATTCGCAAAAATCCGCCAGAGCAATCGTTTGTATCGCTCGTCCGACACCAGGGATCTTCGCCGCAACCACTGAAAGGAAAACGGGCAAACGACCTTGCAAAGAAAGCAGAACCAACAACCATCCCGCCAATGCGATCACCGCCGCCCCCGCATAGATCCACATCAGGGTGTACATCCAAGTGACCACGAATTCTTCCTCTTCCCAACCGACGTAGTAGACCGCTCCTTCGCAAATCTGTGCGACCGCGAAAAGTAGAAACGCTCCGACTGCCAACGCCGCCAGCAGGTACAGCAGGCTGAGTGTGGCAGCTCGAGCGAGGCTGGAACGCCCGTTGTCACGGATGGCAGCCCAGGTCTCCACTTCGGCTTGGTCGGCAATGCTCCAGGAATTCATCGGGGGACCTCCCCGATGGCATGGAGCAGTGGCGAAATCGCGGCCTGCAACAAAACAATGATGATGGCAATCATCAGGATCCAAGCGATCCAGTGAGGAACGTTCTGCAGCCACCAAGTTTGCTGTTGATTCGCTCTTTGTTCGTGCAGTTCACTGAGTTTGCGCAAGTCATGGGCGATCGCTTGCGGATCGCGTTTTCCAGCCACCAAGTCCACGACGCACTCCTTGATAGGAGCGGGAGCCTGCTGAGGAATCTCGAGCGAGTGCTCGGAGGTAGCGCCACGGCGAACGTTGGTGGCGACGGCCTTCCAGCCTCCCGGTGCTCCGGAAGCAGCGACTTCTGCGGCGCACTCGATCGCTCGAGCGGTGTCGATTTTCGCGTCAGGGATCTCGATTTGAATGGCCAACCATCGACAGAACGTCGCCAGGACGCGAGAGGGCTGGGCTCGTCGAATCGAACGTCTGATTCCCCAGTGAATCCAAACGGCAAAGCACGCCAGGATACAAATCACAACCACGGCGGCGAGGGCATAGTTCTGCGCAAATGTCTGGCAGATTTCTGTGACGGAAGGAGCAAAGGGCGATGGAATGGGTTCCGATTCCGATATCGCTATCAAGATCCATGGCAACACGAAGAACGCCACGACCGAAGCGACCAACATGTTGAGAAGCGGGTTGATCGCAGCCAACCAAACGTGTCGTCGTTGGTCCTCGCGTTGCCGTATCAAGCGAACCGTTTCGTGAATGGGCAGCGTCGATCCCGTTTCCGCCATGATCTGCATGGCGATTCGAATGGACGTTTGGTAGGGCAACGACAGCGAAGCCATGGCGACCGAAGGAGACTGACCTTGTTCGATTCGCGCACGAACGAAATCCGCTGCACGACCGAGACGCCCGAGCGCCACGTCATTCAATCCAGCCAATCCTGATACGAGCGAACGTCCAGAGTTGGCCATCGCGGAAACTTCCTCCAACAACATCGCGAGTGACTCGTCGTTGAGTTGGATCGAGTCGGCGGTGGAGGCAGGCGTTGGAGCGGGGCCGCTGGTCATGAACGGTGTCCCAAAACGCGGAACACTTCTTCTCGATCCGTCACACCCGCTTCGATCAAGCGTTCGGCTTGGGCTCGCAGGGAATCGATGCCCGCGTCTTCGATGATTCGATCCAGCTCGGATGCGGGAAGCTGATTGGCCAACGCGTCGAAGATGGCCCATCCACATTGGGAATCGTTCAGCTCCACGATTTGAGCGATCGGAATCCGCCCGGCGTAGCCCGCTCCGTGACACTGATGGCAATCACGGTTTGCGTCGGCATGGCAGGCATCACATCGTCGCCGCAGCAGGCGTTGGCACATCACGCCACGCAGCCCACTTTGAATCGCGAACGTTGGCAGGTTCATTTGCACCAACCGACGCAAAGTTCCTCCCACGGTTCCCGCATGAATCGACGAGAAACAAAGGTGACCTGTCATCGACGCTGCCAGCACAGCCTCGGCGGTTTCCACATCGCGGATTTCGCTGACCAGCAACACCTCCGCGTCCTGGCGAACAGCGGCCCGCATGGCGGACGCCAACGTCAAACCGCTGCTGGACTGCAGCTGGCTTTGACTGATCGAGTCGATCACCGATTCGATCGGGTCTTCGATCGTCAACACACTGCGTCGGAAGTCCCCGCTGGCGATGTGTGACAGGCAAGCGTACAGAGTCGTCGTCTTCCCGCTTCCCGCAGGACCGGCCACCAACAACCAACCGTCGCGAGCGTTGCAAATTGTTTGCAGACGAATCCGAGTGTTTTCATCGAGACCAAGTTCATGCAATTGCCGAACGTTTTCGCGGTCTTCCATGATTCGAATGGCAGCCCGATTGCCATGCACGGTCGGGAAGACACCCAAACGCATTTCACGTTCGGTGTCGCTTGCGTTGCGATCTGCGTCACCACTTCGCCATCGCAGCGGACCTTCTTGGGGCACGCCCATTCGATAGGACGGCAATCCCGCGAGCGCCATCAGTCGTGCCACCGGATCGCTTTCTTCGCTTCTCGGAAACGACTCGACCGTTTGCAGAACGCCATCGATTCGAAAGGAGATCTCCCATGACTCCGCGCGAGGCTGAAGGTGCACGTCGCTGGCACCGCGCTGAATCGCGGAGGTCAAGCAGTTCTGGATCACTTCGGTGGCGAAGTTCGGATCCATGGGGGACAGACGAGACGCGGGGCTGATCACCGATGAAAGTTCTCCTGCGAAAATCTTGGGCACGAAACCGCCACGCGCCGCGGAACGTTAGACTAGCGGATTCCCCCGAGGGAAGTATGCGATGAGCCTAAAAAGTTTCGAACAAAACGACAGGCTGGAAGCCGATCCCACTTTCTATCTGTGCGAGGATGACATGACGCGATCACAACGTCGAAACGGATTCACGCTGTTGGAGTTGCTTGTTGTGACGGGCGTCATCGGGATCTTGATCGCGCTGTTGTTGCCAGCGGTGCAAGCGGCACGAGAGGCAGCCAGACGGATGAGTTGTTCCAACAATTTCGGTCAGATCGCTTTGGGCGTGGCGCAGTACCACGATGCGTTCGGGCATCTGCCGCCGCATGGAACGGGGACCTTCAACAACGCCAATGATCCGCTGACAACGAATCAGTTTCGATTGAGCTTTCTGGTTTCCATCACACCCTTCGTTGGCCAGGTTCCTCTCTGGGAAGCGATCAACGAAAGCCATGAGGGTGATCCGCCGCAGGGTGACAGCAATGAGGGAGAGAACTACTACTCTGGATATGACTATGACGAGATGGAGTTCTACGACGAGATGGACTTCGGAGACCTGGGCGAGGGCGAAGTGCGACACACCTACCCGCCCATGGGCCCCGCACCTTCCATCTCCGCCTACGAACCGTGGCGGAATGAGGTGGGGACATTTCGTTGTCCGTCCGATCCGGGAATAGGACTCCCTGCACTCGGACGCACGAACTACGCCGCGTGTCTTGGCGACGCGATCCAAGGGTTGGACGAAGGCTTGTGGATACACGACGGAACCGCTTGGTCACCCAGTGGCAAATTGCAAATGGAAGCGACCGGTCGCGGCATGTTCGTGCCACGCATGATCACCTCTTACGACGACGTGAGGGACGGATTGTCCTCGACGATCATGTTGGGTGAGATCTGCACCGACTTGGGCGACAAAGACATCCGAACGTTTCCTTCGTTGAACAATGGTTGGGGCGGTGGCGTGCTGGATGACGCGGGGATGTGCAGGTCACAGCAAGATGTAGACCGGCCCATGTTTTGGGATGTTTCAGCGGGTTCGGCTCAGCTTTCATCCAACCAAGCTCAGGGGCGTGGTTTCCGCTGGGCCGACGCACTGCCGTTGATGACTGGATTCAACACAACGCTGCCTCCCAATGCAGCACTATGTTTTGGAGGGGACGAAACCACGATTGGAACATTGACGATGAGCAGCCGTCACCAGGGTGGCGCGCATGTCGCGATGGCGGACGGCGCGATCAAGTTCATCACCGACTCGATCGACGCCGGTTACGAAATCCCCTCGGTCATTCTTGGCGGAGAAGGCGAGCAGGCTCCAGGGAATCCCAGCAACTTTGGATTGTGGGGTGCACTCGGCACTCGCGATCAAGGTGAATTGATTGACACTGGTTTTTATTGACACTGATTTTTGACGCAAGAGATGAACTGACGAGTCAACGCGTCGAGAAGCCAGAAGGCCATCGGCCAACCCAATCCTGTTTCTTTCCATCGCAGGGGCAATGTCCCTGACGATTCTCCGCCTTTGCGTCCAATTTCAATCGCAATCGCATTAAGCCTTTCGAAGCTTCGAAGCTGGCACGCAAACAGTTGGGGACAACTGTTCTACTCTGAACTGCCGGAGCGGCACCGAAGCGGCTTGATCGTGGCACTCTAAAGCTGGTCGGTTTGGAAGGTGTCGCCTTGGTTCAGGTCGCCGGTTTGCAGGCCCTTGGTGAACCAACGCAGACGCTGTTCGCTGGTGCCGTGGTTGAACGTTTCGGGTTGGACATAACCTCGACTGCGTTTTTGCAGCGTGTCGTCGCCGATGGCGCGCGCGGCCGTCATCGCTTCTTCGATGTCACCGTCTTCGATGATGCGGTATTTCTTTTCCGCATGGTGCAGCATCACGCCGGCGAAGAAGTCGGCTTGCAGTTCCAACTTGACTGAATACTTGTTGTATTCCACTTCCGGAACCCGTTGCCGAATTTGATCCAGTTGATCGGTGTAGCCAAGCAGGTTTTGGACGTGGTGGCCGACTTCGTGAGCGACCACATACGCTTGGGCAAAATCCCCCGGTGCACCGAGTTGGCGAGCGAGCTGGCCAAAGAAAGAGGTGTCCAGGTAAACCTTTTCATCCGCCGGGCAATAGAACGGTCCCGTGCCGCTGCTGGCCATGCCGCATCCACTGTTGACTTGGTCTTTGAACAGCACCAGTGTCGGTTTCTTGTATTCGCGGCCGGCCTGGGCAAACAGATCCGTCCAGACGTCTTCGGTGTCGGCGAAGACGGTGCTGACAAATTCACCGGCTTCGATTTCTTGCGGTGTCAGCTCGACCTCGCCACCAGCACCACCCGGGGCAGGTTGCTGGGCGGCTTGTTGCAGGAACTGCTGAGGGTTGCCGCCCAGCAAGCCGATGATGATCGCGATCACGATCACGCCGATCCCACCGCCAACGACCGCGCCACCGCCACTGGTCCGACGATCTTCCACATTGTCACTTTGTCGTCGTCCACGCCAACGCATGCCGCACCTGTTGTTTGATTCGTTTTTTAGAAAAGAGCTGGGCGTCGACCCGAACGGGGACGCCGTTCAAATTGTCACACAATTGTTCAGGTGAGAAAAGCGTCGGGGGGCGAAGTGTGGCCCGGATTGAAAATCATCCGTCCGGCTGCGAACCAGCTCGGAGGTGATGGTCCAAGTCCATGAAATGGGGGTCAGCGGAAACGCCCACTCTGCGTTGGATTGTCGCAAAAGCGGTTGTGACCTAGGTTTGGCGTGAGAATCAGCTTTTGGGTGGTCAAATGAGACACATTGCCCCCTCAGCTGGCTGTTCCTGGATCGCGAATGGGCACCTTCACGGTAAGATGAACAGCCTCATCAGCCCTCTTTTCAATTCGCCAATATGCCATCTTCTTCGTTGCTGATCCGTTTGCCCGCCTTGTCCGTTGTGGATTTGGTCGGTGCAGACGCCACCGCGATCCTGCACAACTTGACCACCAACGATGTCAAAAAGCTGACCTCTGAAAGTCCGAACCGCTTCGGATTGGAGACGTTCATCACGAATGTTCGCGGCAAGTGCTTGGGCCACGTCGTCGCCTTTGCCACTGAAAACGGGTACCGAATGATCGGATCCCCTGGCGTCATCGCAACCGCGGATAGCGTCAGCAGCATGCGGCAATCGCAAGCCATCGCCGAGCACGCCGACCGCTACACGATCCGCGAAGACGCGGCGCCGGTGATTCGCGACGAAGACCTGGCCGCTTGGATGGTCATCGATGGCAACGAAGAACCGGCCCAGACGACTCCGTCGCCACGCATGACGACCCAAGACGGCATCGATTCGTATCGCTTGCCTTGGGTGAAGTCCGGCACGTTGTTCTTGCTGCCCGTGGAAACCGCCCCGGAACACCCCTCGGTGATTGCCGAACGATTGGGAGTGGAGTCCGATTCGTTGGTTGCGGGGGACGAAAACGATTTCCACGCTCATCGTCTTGCGGCCGGGTTCCCTTGGTTTGGAATCGATCTGACGGACGCTCATTTGCCTCAGGAAGCCGACCGAGAGACGCAAACGATCAGCTTCACCAAAGGCTGTTACTTAGGGCAGGAAACGGTCGCTCGCTTGGACGCACTGGGGCAAGTTCAGAAGAAACTGGTGCGTTGGAAGCTGTCTGGATTGCCAGCGGGGACCCAGCCCGAGGCGGACGACAAACTTCGTGCTCAAGACGCGGCCGCGGATGCCAAACCGGTGGGGCGAATCACCAGTGTGGGACGCATCAACGATCAAGGGGAAGGTTTGGCCATGGGATATGCTCGCCGCAGCCACTTTGAGGCGGGATCCGTTTTGGCGGGTTCGAGATTGGCGGAAGATGTGGGCGAAGTGACCTACACCGCAGAAGTGTTGCCGCCAGTGCGAGGAGAATCGCCAGAATGAACGATTTGACGCTCGAAGAGTTCGCCGATTTGCTGGAACTCGTTCGGCAAGGCGACGACGATGCCACCGCCGTTCTATGGGAACGCTACTTCCAACCCCTCGTTCGGCTGGCAGGAACCAGATTGCCCAAGAACCTTCGGCGGTCTGGCGACGAAGAAGACATTGCGCTTTCGGCGTTCCATAGTTTCATTGCGGGGGTTCGGCGAGAAAAGTTCCCTGATTTGTCAGGCCCGGATAATCTCTGGGGACTGCTGATCACGTTGACCAGTCGCAAGGTGAACGCTCATTTGCGTCGTCAAACGCGACAAAAACGGGGTGGCGGCCAGGTTCGAGGTGAGTCAGTCTTTCTGGACGCTTCGGGGGATTCCGGTCGTGCAGGGTTGGAGCAGTTCGCCGGACGAGGCGAATCCGACAACGCCCCGCCCGACTTGAGACTGGAACTGGCCGAGGCATGTGAGAAATTATTGGATGATCTACCGGACGAGCAATTGCGGGAAATCGCAGTGATGCGAATGGACGGTTTTTTGGTAGATGAGATCGCGACCAAACTGGGCGTGAGCAAGCGAGCGGTCGAACGACGCCTGCAATTGATACGAAAAACATGGACGGAAGCGGCGGAGTCCGTGCCGGACCAAACATAGAAGCGTTGCCAAGCTCCTCGCACACACGCTTCGATCAGAGCACACTACGGAAGTGATTCCCGATGAATTTGAGTGATCTGCCTGCCCGCGAATTAGCCCGCCTCGACGCGGTGTGCTTGGAATATGAGTCCGCTCTTCGGCAAATCGCGGATGGAGAACCAGCAACCTCCGATTTGGTCAGCATTCAATCGCTTGTCGAACGACATGGCGGTGAGCACGCCGATCTGCTGCGTTCCGAATTGGAAGCGATTCGAGCCGAGATCGACGGGAACCTGGGTATCCACGGTGATTCAGGGGAGCTGACGCAGGTCCTGGCGTCTTCCAATGACACGCCGTCGCATAACCTGGCATTGCTGAACACACCCGCCCTGGAAGCGAACGGGACCTCCAACGGCTTTGGATCGCCTGCCTCGGCGGAAGAACGCGTCCAAAAGGCCTTGGCGAAGGCATCGTCCAACGACCCGGTCGATTCACTGCCGCCGATGGGCACCGAAATCGGCCCGTACCGCTTGGATGGAGTTCTGGGACGTGGCGGGATGGGCGTGGTGTACCGTGCCACCGACACCCGACTGGAACGCAGCGTCGCCGTCAAAATGCTCTCGACCAACGGGCATCCCACCTTGGTCGAAAGATTTCAACGCGAGGCCAAGGCCGTGGCTTCGTTGACCCACCCTAACATCGTCGAACTGTTCGATGTCGGGGTGCACGATGGGATGCCCTACGCCGTGATGGAGCATCTGCGTGGCGAGACACTGATGCGACGGATGGAACAGCGGCGAACGGATGTGGCACCGGTCACCACGCAAATGGTCCGGGTCTGGGGCAGGCAACTGGCCGAAGCCCTGGCAACCTCTCACGCGGCCGGAGTGATTCACCGCGATTTGAAACCCGAAAACGTGATGTTGGTTGGACGTCGCAGTGGTTCTCCCACGCCGTCAGCAGCGACCACCAACACGATCAGCAGTCATTCCCTGGCGACACAGCCTTCGAGCGAAAACTCCTTGCCATCGGTCAAACTCTTTGACTTTGGGTTGTCGCGTGTCGGTCGCGCTGTGTTTGGCCCTGGGGAATCGGATCCTGAGAATCAACACGACGACGCCAGCAATGACGAAGATGACGCGAAAACCCGTGCGGGCATGATCCTGGGGACGCCAGGTTACATGGCGCCCGAACAGGCTCGCGGCGAAACGGTCACGCCTGCCGCGGACGTGTTCTCGCTCGGGTGCGTGTTGTTCGAAGCGTTCTACGGACGCCCCGCCTTCACCGGAAAATCACCGGCTAGCCGTTACGCAGCGGTTTTGGAGAAGACTCCCTTGCCTGATCCTGGCCGCCGTCGCGACGACATCGCGCTGGCAGATTTGATCATGGCGATGATGCGAAAAACTCCTGCAGAACGTCCCACGGCGGCGACGGTGGTCACCGCGCTTTCGAGTGGCGGTGCAACCATGCCGCCTCAGGAGGGCGAGACGCTGGCATTGCCAATGGACGGCGTGTCGCTCACGCAGCCGATTCACATGGCTGGCGGCATTTCTCGTCGTCGGTTCGCTGAAATGGTCGGCGGAAGTTTCGCGGGCGCGTTGGTTGGGATGTCTGGACTGAGCGGCAACTGGAGCAAGTTGAACCAGATTCGCTCGATTGGCGTGCTCAGCTTCACTCCCGCCACACAACCTGAATCGACCGCGCAGGTTGATCCTCAACCCGCCGGCGGACGCATGCTGCAACGCGGTGAACTGTTGGCTGGCTTGGTCGCCAATGAACTGAGCCGCTTGGAAGGGTTGTCGGTACCCAAGTATGTGCCGATGACCGCCAGCTTCCCCGATCAATATCGCGATGCGGCATCGAGACTCGAAGTGGATGCCTTGGTCGCCGGCACCTTCACCGAGGCAACGGGCGCTCAAGGCGGTGTGATGGATGTCAATGTCCAAATCATTTGTGCCGAAACCGGCACGCAGATTTGGGGCAAAGTCATTCGCACCACCGCGGGCGACAACCTGATTGAACAAACCGACCTCGCCCGGCAAGTCGCGACCGCGATCAATCGGAGCTTGCTCGAACATCCCGGCGAATCCAAACCGCGTGACCCGGGCGCCTTCACCTGTTTGCTCAAAGGACGAACTCAAGCCGACCCGGACAGCATCGACGGAATGCGTTCGGCACTGAAGTGCTTCGACAGTGCGCTTCGAGAAGACCCCAATTACGCACCCGCACACGCGGGAAAAGGCCTGACATCGTTGACCCTGGCAGGCCGCGTTGGCGACGAAGAGGCTCAAGAGTTGATCATCCAAGCCCGGCAATCCGTTCAGATCGCATTGGAAATCGATACATCAAACGTGGAAGCTCGCTTGGCGTCGGCGATGTTGATGTATCAGAGTCTCGGCGATCTGATGCCAGCTCGCGATATTCTGCGTGGTTTGGCGAACGAGACGAGAAACTCATGGCAAGTGCACCACCAACTCGGCTGGGTCGAATTGATGTTGTACGAGGAGATGGCCGGTGTTCGTTCCCTTCGCATTGCCGCGTCGATGCACCCTTCTTCCAAGTTGTTGCAGTCGGACTTGGCACGTGCCCAGTGGTTCATTGCAAACAAGACTCGCGCGGTCAATGAAGCCAAGGCCGTGATGCCCAAGAGCGACGGGGACAAAATCGGTCCCGAGAGTTTCACTCGTGGTCTGCTGATTGATTTATACGAACACAGCAGCGACTTCAAATCCGCGGCGGACTTGGATCCAGAACTCAAGTGGACTGCAACCGACGGTGCTGATCGCTACTGGGAACAACGCGAGACGCGTTTGCAAACGCTCCCGTATGGTCCCTACGGGCCTTCCTTGAACGAAACCATTCTGCAGCTCCGCCGCACCGATGTTCCAACGCGAGAACCGGCCGAGCAACGATTGGCGAGACTGCTTCAAACCCGCAGCCCGATGCTGCCGTTGCTGTTGATCAAACACCCGCAATTCGATTCCATGCGGACGCTGCCAGCGGCTGGTGAAGCGTTCCCGGTGCTGAACCCACGCAACATCTGAACCGTGATTCAGGACTGGAAACAGGCTCCATTCCTGCTTCCTGCTGCAACAACAGCTCAGTTCGTGGCCTCGGCGGCTTCCGCCAGAGCGTTTTGGAACCAGCGTTTCAGTCGCGTGGCGATGGGAGCTTGATGCCAACCGAAATGCGCTTCCAAACGCATCCCTGCTGGCACGCGTTGGGCCTCGGTTGCCGACAGTTTCAGGACGCCTCGAAAATGCGGTTGCAGCAATCGCATCGCATCGATCGTTGCCTCTCCTAAACGATCATCACTCGAGGATACCGCCGAGGACTCATCCTTCATGCGAACCGCCAGTGGTCCCCCGTGAGTGGCGGCCAACGATGCGTTGGGCACTCGGTCGGATGCTCGTGGCTGAAGTTGATCGAGCGTGCCCCAAAACGTCTGCCGTCCAGCCGAAACCAACCGCACCGGTTCCCCGATTTGCTGTCGTACGTCTTCGACCTGAGACTGATTGATCACCGCCAAGACTTCTTTGTCCGTCGGCGTCGCAACCACCATCAGCACATCACCTTCGTTCACGTACGTGTTGAGTTTTGACAGCAAATCCTCGGCGATCACGCATCCCGATTGAACGGCCCGAACCTGCAACTGATCGGACTGCTTTCGAAGCGTTTGCAGTTTGTCCGAGATCGCTTGGCGATTGTCCAACAAAATCAGCCGCTCGGATTCCTCTCGTGACTCGATCGCTTTGCGAAGCCGGATGTCATTTTGCTGCTGTGCAATTCCCAACTCCGCGACTCGCTGCAGCAGCTCGCGGTTCTCGATGACCGCCAACCGGTCGCCCGCCTGAACCTGGTCTCCCGCGTTCACCAACAGTTCCACCAGGAACCCTTCCGCACCGACTCGCACGGCCGACTCCGGACGATACTGAACCACCACCGGAACTCGAACCGATGAGGGCACTGGCATCGCGACCAACATCCATCCGAGCATCCCCACTGCCAACGAACCAAGCCCCGCGCCGCGGCACACCTGAAGCGGGTGCGTGCGCCACAGCGTCCGCGTCGATTGCAACCAAGTCACAAACGGTTTGCCCCACCACATCCATCCTCCCAACACCGACAGCAAAACCCCTGCACCACCGAGCATTGTCGACGCCGCGATGCCCAGCGACACGCAGACGAGCACCCGCCAAGCGACCGCGCACCATCCGTAAACGAACACGGCCGTCCGTCGCCAACCCGTGTGGGAGCGAACCCAAGTGGCATCCCCCAAAAACCAACGCCGCAAGAACTGGCGCACCGATTGGTTGGCTTCGGTGGCCAAGTTGGGAACGTCCATCCCATCCGAAAGCATGAAGTAGCCATCGAATCGCATCAGCACGTTGGCATTGAACAAAACCGTCGAAAGTCCCGCCGTGAGAATCACATGGTGACACCACCAGCGGATCATCTCGCTCTCACAGAACACCCATCCCACGATCGCAAAGGAAGCGACAACGCCTTCGACAAACATGCCTGCCGAAGCAACTCCGATTCGCGACCAACGCGACGACAATCGCCAACAACTGGAGACATCAACGTAGGCCAGCGGTGTCATCAGCACCCAAACCACACCGGCTTCTCGCACCGTCCCGCCCGCGCGGTGACAGGCAATCGCATGCCCCAGCTCATGCACCAGTTTCAGCCCGATCGCCGTGAGCAACAACCAAGCCCAGTTGGACGGATCAAAGATCGACGCCGCCCCGGCAAGAAATTCCGACCACCGCGTCGTCAGCCCAAACAACGCCGCGACGATGAACAACACCCCGACCACCAACATCGGCGTTGAGAACAGAAACCCCAGAGCGAGTGAAAGCGGCAACAGCAACTTCGCCGCACCCGGAACCGGTGTTTTGATCCAAAAAGGATTCCACCGCATCAGTGATTGGGCCTTGGATTCGCTGGAATTTGACGTCTGACCGGAACGCCCCCTGCGAGGTGGCGGTGCATCGGCAAAGTGAGCCAATTGATGATCGATCAGCCAACGAGCGATCGACTCACATTGGGAAGACGAGGGAGCAGCACGTCCCATCTTCGCGGTGACCAACCCGCAGGCTTGCGCGATCGTACGATGCCCGTCGAGCGCAGACAGAAACGTGTACTCGGGCAGTCCCACGCGAAAGAATTCATGTGTGGCGGGAATTTCAATCCGATAGATCGGCTCCCCCGTTTCGCGGACGGGCCAGACCTTCACGTCACTCGCAATGCGAATCGGTTGTTGCTGCCAGTCGATGGTTCCGGGGTCACGCTGCGTCATCAGACACCCAACCAGCGAAGCAGCAGGTTCCACGGACGATGAAAGACGATCCATCCGATCGGACGCTTGTTCCCATAGATCGTCGCGCGGCCCTTCATGCCGGGTCGCAGCAAACCGTCTTGATCATCCACCGTGACCTCCGCCAGAAACACATTCTCGGAATCACGCAGGGTCGCCGCAGGGTGGATTCGCGTGATCGCACCGTGCATGACTCGGTCTGGCATCGCATGCGTGTGGATCTGCGTTCGCATTCCAGCACCAACGTAGGCGATGTCTTTTTCCGGGACTTCGATCTCGACCTTCATCGCACCGACCGGCGCGATTTCAAACAATGTTTCACCGCGAGTCAGGGGAGCGCCTTCGGATTGCTTCCAATCACCACTGACGATGATCCCATCGATCGGGCTGCGGATTTCCAGGTTGTTTTTGCGATGGTTCAGCAGTTCCGTTTGCGTCTTCAACCGATCGGCTTCGAACGCCGCAATCTGGCTCTTGCCAAAGTCGTGTGTCGCCATCGACCCGCGTCGTTCCTGGTCGGCTTGGCCGTGCAACGCTCGCAACCCAGCCAGCTCGTATTCCAATTCGCGAGGGTTGATCTTCGCCAATAATTCGCCAGCCTTGACGGTGTCACCCGGACGCACCAAGCACTCCTGCAGCGGGCCATCAAAAGGAGCGGCGATGAAGCGTCGTTGGACCGGTTGCAATTGCACGTTCGTGCGAATGTTGTGGTGAGCGGGCAGGAACATCAACAGGATGACCGCTGCGACGACACACACGGTGGCCCGTTGCCAGGTGGCACGGAACGAGCGAATCCCACGCACCAAGGACGCTTCCACACCGGTGGGCTGCAGTCGCTGAATGCTTTGAAGTTTGCTGCTTAACAACGGACCGAACGCTTCCAAAATCGAAGCCGCGGAGGGTTCATGCGGGTCCAGCACCAACAACACACCAAGATTCTCACCCGCCGTGTCGGCCAACGGGCAAGCCATCAAATTCCCGGATCCGATCGTCTTCAGCCATTGTCGCATCGCCATCGTGCCGGGCGACGATGCCACCTCGGTCGCGGCGACTTGGCTCAGTCCGTCTCCCAAACAAGCTTCTTCCGCGGCGGCCAGAGCTTCTCGCTGCTGTGTTTCCCCGTGCGATGAAGATGAAGACGATTCGACCGCGAATTTGACACCGTTGCAAGCGTGATCGCTGATGCACTTCAATCCAGCACCAGGACGATTTCGCCAGCACAAAACAGCGCCCTCGGCCTGCAACCACTGGCTCAACAAACGCGTGGCGATGGAGCCCGCTTCTTCGAATTCGTGACACCTGTCGAGCGTGGATTGCAGCTCAATCGCCGCCGCCAAAGTTTCGGCGCGACGCTGCAAATCGTGATGCGAGTCACGATCGAGCGAGTCGGGGGAATGGGTCGTGGCAGGGAACACGTGCTAGCGCACCGCAGGCGAAAGGGAAAGCGGTGCGTCGCTGACTCGGGTCCGTTTCGATTCGATCGATCGCGCCGACGCTTCCAAATCCAACCAGCAAACCACTCCACTGCGTAGGTCTCTGCTTTCGTTGTCCAAGACCACTCGAACGCGGACCGTTCCCGACTCGGCGTTGGCAACCGGCGAAATGTGTTCGAGCGTTCCCAGCACTGCGCGGCGAGCCCCACCGACGCGAACAACAACGGTTTGCCCTTCGGACAAGCGATCGACCCGTCGCAACGGGACGGAAAAGATGGCTTTCAGGCGATCGAGTTGCACCAATTGCAACAGCACCGGATCGGTTGGCGAAACAAACTCCCCCGCTTCCTTGGCAAACGAGACCACGACCCCATCCGCTGGTGCCTGAATCCGTCGTTGTTCCAACTGACAGATCACACGCTGGTGTTCCAACGCACGAACGCTCAACTCCTCCGTGACGCTTTGCAATCTCGCCAAGGCTTGTCGGTGATCGTTTTCGGCGCGTTCCAGCTCACGTGGCGTGGCATTGCCTTGCGTGAACAACCGGCGATAGCTTTGGACTTGTTGTTCACGAATGCCCACTTCGGCTTCCGCGGCCGTCTTGCCGCCAACGGCATCTTTCGCCGCTCGTGACACCTCCAGTGTTTTGCGCAACAACGCGTCCTCCAGTTGAGCCAACAGCTGACCTTCCTTGACCTCGTCGCCTTCACGAACTTTCAGTTCGGTGATCACGCCCATCTCGGATGAGGAGACGCTGATCCGGCGATAGGGTTCGGTGAAGGCTTCGTACTCATCCGCTGAGACGGTGTTCACGTAGCCGGTCCCCAGGGCTCCTGAATCCAACCAGCCCAAGCACTGCACACTCACCAAGACGCAAAGCGTCGCTATCCATTTGTGGTTCATTGTCCTGCATCCAATGCATGAAGTTGTGGGGCCGGATCACGGTTTGATTGAGCCTTGCGAACCAATCCGCGATCGCGTTCGTCCGCTTCCAGCAATTGCCGTCGGGCCGCAGCGGCCCGTTTGGCTTGCCGCTGTTGGATCGAGGCGATCTGGGAATCCACGGAAAGTGTTTCCATTTGGTCAGTCGCGATGGCACGCCGAATCGCTCGACCAACCCACGGGGCGGATTGGCTGACCAAATCATCTTCGGCCGACAAAAATGGCCGGCAACTGCCCGAGTCACCGCAGCGAGCACAACGGCCGATCAGCTGCCGATCGACACGTGCCGAACGATGGTGCTCCGCCACGATCACGTGCAATCCGCCTTTGGCTGCCACATCGGGATGCAGCCGAATGTCCGTTCCGCGACCGGCCAAGTTGGTCGCGACCGTGATCGCGTGTGGTTGGCCCGCGCGGGCGATCACCTCGGCTTCCTCGGTGTTTTGCAAGCCGTTGAGCAACTCACAGGAGAGGCCTTGCCGACGAATTTCCTCCGCAACGCAGTGGCTGGTCGCGATGTCCAGCGTGCCGACCAGAACGCAACGCCCCGCGTCGGTCATTCGGCGAGCTTCCCGGGCGATGGCAGCCACCTTTTCCTTGAACGTGTTGGTCACGTGGGTTGGGTGAACCACTCGTTGAGACGGCAGGCGAGGTGGCACCGTTTGCACATGCAAGCCATAGACCGACTTCAGCTCTTCCCGACAATCCCCCGCGGTTCCAGTGACTCCCGCCAAGTAGTCATACGAACGATAGAAACGCTGCCGGGTGATCTTCGCCAGTGCTTCGCTTTCACGCTGGATCGGCAACTCTTCTTTGGCCTCGATCGCTTGTTGCAAACCGCCGGACCAGGTTCGATCTTCATATATTCGGCCCGTGGATTGATCGACGATCCGAACGGATTGTTCGTCGATCACATAGTCCATTTCGCGACGGAGCGAATGCTTGGCCTGCAACGACAACTCGACGTATTCGTGCCAAGGCCGCCGCAGCGAAGCATCCGACCAATCTTCCAATGATTGGTAGGCGAGATCCAATCCCATGTCTGTCAGCTCAATCAGTTGACCGGTTGTTCGAAAGTCAACCCCTTCCCGGAGTGATTCCGCGACTGAGCGGGCATGTCGATGGACCGCGGCGTCCTCCGCCTCACCCGGCCGAGTGCCTGACAGCAACAAAGGTGACAATGCGTCATCAATCAGGACATGATCGATCTCGTCGACCAAAGCGACCGCGAGCCCACGTTGCAATCGTGCGTTGGTGGACGTCGTCGCACTCAGTCGGTTCAAGAGACCGGTGCCGGGACGCTGGCGAGCGGCCGTGTCCATGGCCAACTGGTCGCGAAGGTAGTCAAATCCAAACGCGTGCCCCGGCCCATAGGTCACATCGGCACGATACGCCGCCTGGCTCTGTTCCGGTGAGACGTCTTCGGGCAAGCAACGGGACTCGACGCCCAGCAACGCCCACGTTTCACGCAGCTCCTCATGATCCCGCTTGGCCAAGTACGCGTTGGGCGTTGCCACATGCACTCCTCGCCCCGGCAACGCGGCGATCAACGAAGCCACAAACAAAGCGTACGTTTTGCCTTCGCCGGTCTGCATTTCAGCAACGCCGCCCCGACGAGACATCCAGCCAGCCGAAACGATCAACCCAGCCCGCAATTGGACTTCAAACAATTCAATGCCGTGGGTTTGCTCCACGGCATCAAAGGCCAACACCAACGCGTCGACCAAACACTGTTCCCAGATCGCATCGTGTTGTCGCGATTTGCCGCGTGGATCACTGGCCAAATGTTGCACAAGACGAGTTCGCTGTGTCTGCCATCGACACGCCAAATCGCCGCGTGAACACTTCCGTCGTTCACTCAACTGGTCGCCGACGACTTGCAGAATCGTTTCGATTTCCATCGCTGGTCGTCCGGGCAACCAAGAGTGACCGGAGGCCGAAGTCAAAGCAGATCGCCAGTGGGTGGCCGCATTGAGAACGCTCATGGCAGGCTCCATTCCGGAACTGTTGGCAGCGTGAGTTGTTCGCCATCAATCATCCCGCCAAACGGTTCTGGCTCCGCTGGAATGAGCGTCGGTGTGTTGCTCAGAACAGGAGAAACATCCGCCACATCACACACCAACAGCACGCCCATGGCTTTGCGAAGCATGACCCATGAGAGAGCATGTGCAACTTGAGCTCGAACGAGACCACGTTCTTCGTCGGCCAAACGCTCTTGTGCATCGAGCAAATTCTCGATCAGCAAAATCGCGTTTTCATTCGGATCCGGCAGGTGAATCCAACGTTGCCGCAGGTATTCCACTTCGCGGGTCGCGGCGACGGTCGAATGTTGCTTGGCAATCAGCTCATTGAACAACGTTTGTGTTTCGCGAACGGCGATTTCGACTTCGGTGATCGCCGCTTCGGTGGTCTGCTGGAACTCGGCATACGAACGCGTCCATTCCCAGCGGTTGCGTCGCAAACGAGCTTGGTTGGCACGGTTTCCCCAAGGACGTTCAAAGATCAAACCCGCGGAGTAGGTCGGACGCCCTTCGCTGAACTGGCGGCCAATGGCGCCCACCGTGTTTCGACTGGTGTCCAACCCCGAAACATACGAACTGAGCAGCAAGTCCAATTGCGGCAACACTTGGTTGCGAGCGGCACCGACGCGTGTCGAAACCGCATGCATTTGTTGCAGGCTCTGCACAATGTCAGGACGATTGTCGAGGGCGGTCAGCGTCGCGTCACGCGTGCTCAACTCGATCGACTGCATCAACGGTCGCTCGACCGGCACCATTTCGAATTGCGCGAACTGGACGAATTGGCGGTCACCGGTCAGCAATCGCAACTTGGATTGCGCGTTGCGAATCCGAGTTTCGATGCGGACCAAATCCGCCTGACGTTTCGCCACCGCAACATTGGCACGCAAGATTTGCCGCTGTTGAGAATCGACCGCGCCGCGAGCATTGAGTACCGATTGCATCTCCACCGCACTGGCCAACAAGCGATGGCGTTGCAACCATTCGGCACGGGCTTGGTAAAGTTCCCAGTACGCAGTGGTGACATCGACAAGGTGCGTCTGGATTTCTTCACGCACTTCGCTGTTGGTGATCTGCGCATCAATCTTGGCCAGGATCACGCGAGTCCGATTGACCGCTTTGCCATGATCCCGAAGCAGCGGTTGCGAGAAGTTCAACTCCAACCGCGAGGTGCCTTGCGGGTTGGGTGTCAGGAAGGTGGAGTTATTGCTTTGAAAGCCACCACGCTGCACCACTTCCAGATTCCCGCCGCTGGTCAGCTTTTTGCGAACACCGGCCGAAGAGGCAAACAGATTGTCACGGAAACGATCGGATTGGTCACCGGTGGTCAGTTCGCTGCCGACCGGATCGTTTGTGTCCGTGTAATTTGCATCCAAGAAGGTCAGGGGGTCGAACTGCGCGTCAGCGATCACGATGTCCGTCATCGAGATCTGTGGTTCGGTCAGCAGGCTGCGGATGTAGGGTGAAGCGACCAGAGCCGTCTGAGCCAATCCCGACGCATCAACCGCAGTGTGTTGTTCGGCCAAACCCAGCGGACGCGAGACGTCGGCGTCCCACCACACGACTTGAGGATCGAGCTGGCTGACTTCACCACTGAGCGGTGCATAATTGGACAACGCAGGAGAATTACGGAACCAGCAATTCGCGTCGCCTTCGGCGGGCACTTCGCTCTCCAGAACTCGGTCCCGGTAAGGGTCCACTTGGTTCGCGTACGGACCGCTCGGAATCGCATCCGGGATCGGCAACTGAACCGTCACGTGAGAGCGATACGGATTCGGCTCGCTTTCGATGGTATGCTGGTTGGCAGAAATTGACTTGGCTGCATGAGACTGCGTGGAATGATCCAACGGTTCAACCGGCATCTCCCCCTTCAGCGTGACCTGACTCGATCCCGCCATCAAACCCAGCACCCCGATGGCACAAACCCACCTGCGGCTGACCGCAAGTGAATCGCGCAGCGACCCGCAAGGTTTGCAAAGACGCAATCCTTCGTGGGGACCGTCGGTGGGTTTCACGCGTTGTTTCATTGAGTTGCTGAGGCAAGTTCGGTCTGGAATGGCAAATCGGTATGACTCCAGACACCTGTTCCTTGGTGTGATCGACCGAACCCGTGGAACTAATTCAGGTGCAACGATGCATTTATCCTGCACGACCGGCCCCGCGGATGAAACGAACGTTGCAAACCGCACATCTTCACCAGGCCAGAAAGAAAACTTGGTTTACCCAACCTGTTTTCGCGGCCTCCTGTTGTTTTGTCGCCTACGTTTCGGCGGACGACCGGCCCACACCAATGGGTTGTACCGTGAGCAAACCTGTGTCGAAGCTGTTGTCCCTTGTTCGAACACAGATGTGCGAGGGATCCAATGTCAAAATGGACGAAACACTGGTGGCAGCATTGCTGCTTGAGGGTGGATCACGTCGTGACATTGGCGCAGCATTCCGTTTGGTCTCGCGGCCCAGCGTCTCACGGCAAGCGATCCCCCAATGTCAGCACGCTCGAACCCATGGTGCTGTTCAGTGCCACGCCGATCGATCCCGCGATGATGGACGGGGCCTCCTTGGGGGAAGCGTCTGCCACCGCAACGGTAATGGAAATCCCCTTGGATTCGGAAACCGAAGCACAACAGAGCACCACCTCATCGAGCGTTCAAAATCCCGAGGAACAGTCGGCCTCCGTCGCCAGCGAGATCATTTTCATTGATGCGCTGACACCGGACCTGGAGGCGTTGCTGGAAGACCTGCGTCTGCATCGCGAGGGCAGCGAAGTGATTGTCCTGGACGCGGATCGAGATGGGATCGCGCAGATCACTGAGCTTTTGGAATCACGCACCGGCATCCGTTCGTTGCAAATCATTTCGCACGCGGAAGATGCCTCGGTTCGACTGGGAAACCTGTGGCTTGGGGCGGACAACCTGGATGCCCACGCGGGTCAGATCGCATCTTGGCAGCACGCCCTGACATCGGATGCAGACATCCTTTTTTATGGCTGCGATCTGGCCGCCGATGCCTCGGGCAGAACGCTGGTCGACTCCATCGCGGCACTGACGGGCGCGGATGTGGCCGCCAGCGATGACGACACCGGACACGCTCGTTACAACGCGGACTGGGACCTGGAATATGCGACCGGGATCATTGACAGCGATGTCGTTGTCAGCGAAGCGTTCCAAGACACCTGGGGTCACAAGCTGGCCACGATCACAGTCACCACGTGGATTGACGAGTCCAACGACAATGGCGAAATGTCGTTGAGAGAGGCCATCACATTGGCCAATGCGGGTGCCGGCGGGGACACAATCGTTTTCGACGCATCCCTGGACACATCGACGGTCTTCCAACTCACCCGTCATCAATCGGAAGATGACGTCAATTCCTATGGCGACCTCGATATCCTGAAGGATGTCACCATCGTCGGGCATGGGATCAACAACACGATCATTGACGGGGGAGAACTCAGCCGAATCTTTGACGTTCGTGGAGGCACGTTGACAATCTCGGATGTGACCTTGCAAGGTGGACGTTCTGGTTCCAACTCGGGCGGTGGCATTCAAGTCAACGCCTCGACCGGACTGATCGTGGATCGAGCTCTGCTGACGAACAACTCCGGGGTCGACGGTGGAGCAATCAGCAACTACGGAACCATTGAACTGACCGACGTTTCCATCATCGACAACGGTGGCATCGCCGGGCAAAGCACCAACACCGGCGGCGGGATCCAAAACCGCGGAACCGCCCACTTGAACCGTGTGACCTTGTCTGGCAATGTGGCAACCGTTGGTGGTGCTATCTTCGTTGAGGCAGATGCCACGCTGACATCGTTGACCAACGTCACCATCAGTGGCAACACGGGCACCAACGTCGGTGGCGGAATCTACACGAAGGCAGTCACGAACGTTGTTCATTCGACGATCACGCTCAACACCTCCACCGTCGGTGGGGGGATCTTTGTTGAGTCGGGCACCACAACCGTTGCCAATTCGATTGTCACTGGCAACACGGGAATCAACGCGAGTCCTGATGTCCAGGGGACATTCACTTCCAGCGGTGGCAACCTGATTGGAAATCTCGGATCGGCATCCGGGTTTGGCGGCGACGACCTCATCGGCCAAAACGCGGATTTGGGGACGCTCGCCAACAACGGCGGCTATGTCCAAACACACAAATTGCAAGGCAGCAGCGCGGCGATCGATGCTGGCCAACCAGAGAATGAAGTTGGCGAAGACGCACGCGGGTACAGTTCGCTGGACGGACGACTCGACAGCGGATCCTATCAAGCCCAGGCTGGCGTGATCGATCGTATCTTCTGGATCGACAGTGGAACCGATGAGATTCGTTCATCCAAACTGGATGGGACCGATGTCCAAACGGTCCGCAGTGGATTGTCAACGCCAGACGAACTGTTCGTGGATTCCGTCAATCAACACATCTATTTTTCAGAACCGAATAGCGATCGCATTCGCCGTGTCAACTTCGACGGCACAGGACTGGTGAATGTTCTCACGGGATTGGATGAGCCTCGAGGGATGGCGATTGATCTCGCCAACGACAAGATCTATTGGGTGGAAGACGGTGACGCCTACAATGCCGTCAAACGCTCGGACCTGGATGGCGGGAATACGGAAACACTTGCGTTGGTGACGGCGGGCTTTAACCTGACCAAACCAGACGACATCAAACTGGACCTCGTCAACGGCCATATTTATTGGAGTGACGAGCTGACAAAAAAAGTCGAACGCATGGACCTGGACGGTTCCAACCGAACCACTCTTTTCACCCAGGCTGGCTTTGGCAACGCAGTCAATGGTTTGGCTCTCGACATCGCCAATGACACGCTCTATTACACCGTCGCCGGAACTGACAATGAAATATGGCGTGCCGATCTCGACGGGACGAATCGCAGTGCCTTGATTGATTCCGGCCTGACTCACCCCGACGGGTTGACGATCGATCACGTCAACCAAAAGTTGTACTGGACCGATTCCAACTCGCCTGGGATCTCCATGTCTGATCTGGATGGCAACAATGTCACCAGTCTCGGAATCACAGGTTTGGGCACGCCGCGTGGGATCTCACTGGGAGCCTCGCAAACCAACCAAGCTCCCATTTCAATTGGGTTTCAACCCAATGAATTGGTCGAGAACACAAACACCGCGGCGGGCCTGAGTGTGGGTCAGTTGTCAGCCATCGATGCGGATGAAAACGAAACCTTCACCTACACCGTCGCGGGTGGCCCGGACGCCGCAAAGTTCACGATCGGTGGCGGAAATTCAGATGAATTGATTTTGACCGACGGGGTGTTGGATTACGAAAACCAATCGTCGTACTCCCTCGTTGTGAACGTCGCTGATTCCGTGGGAAACATCACGTCGCAAACCCTCACGCTGCGTGTTCAAAACCAAGCCGAACTCGACGGCCTTTGGTTCAGCACGGACAAGGATGTCAGCGAGTCAGGTGTCACAGGTTTGCCCAACTGGGGAAATGACCAAACGATTCAAATCAGTGACCCTGGATTGACTCTGGGGAACAGCACCAGCGGCTCGGCATCCACTTCCGGTTTCCGTTTAGAAAACTTCATCTCGGAAACGAATGTTTCCATTGCCGGGATGCATGCCGTTTGGTCCGGGTTGAGCGTCGGTTCGGGGACCAACAGCTTTGAGTTGCTAGCAGGCGACCTGATCTTTGCGATTGACAAGAGCGGCATCGATTTTTCGAGTGCCACGGAACCCGACAAGGAATTTGACAGCGAAGACGTGATTGTGTTTCGTGCGTCCACGCCAGGGGATTATTCCTCCGGAGACTTCTTTCTCTTGCTCGAAGATCCTCTGGGAGGAGATGACATCCAAGGGATTTCGCTGGTCGAAAGTGTCGGTGGCGTCACGGTTGGGGACACCACTCTCAGCCAAGGAACCTTCCTGTTCACCCGGTCGGGTAGCGAAGACGATCGAGTCTACACCTACACCGCAGACACAGTCGGTGAATCAAACACATCCGGTACCGAAGCAATCCTGATCGAAGGAGATGACTCCGTCGAAAACAACAACGGCGGCAACTTGGACTTCAACGAAGAAATCGCTGGGCTGCATCTCGTTGAGTCCAACACAACGATTGGCGGCGTCGCCGTCAACGCCGGCGATCTACTGATTTCCGTTCATGCAGGTGGTGAATCGTCGACCACCATCGGTGGAGTGACCGGGACAAACCAAGACGTCTTTCGGTTGACCATGACGTCCACCCGAATTGGCGGCAATGCATCCGTCGCTTCCGTGGAATTGCTGTTCGATGGCACGGACATTGGACTGAACCAATTCGACGATCAAGAAATCAACTCACTCACCTTCGTGGAGGGAACCTCCGCCAATTCGCCGATTAGCTCGATCGCTGACAGCGACACCGATTCCAACGAAGTCGATGAAGATGCTGACATCGGCGACACGGTCGGCGTCCAGGCCTTCGCCGCCGACACGGATGGCGAAACGGTGACATACAGCTTGGTGAGTGATCCCGATTCTAAGTTCACGATCAACTCGGCAACCGGAATCGTCACACTGGCTGCCACACTGGACTACTCCACCGCATCCGAGCACAGCTTCACGGTCCGCGCCACCAGCACGGATTCATCGTTCACCGAAGAAACCTTCACGGTGGATGTCATCCAGGCCAACGCTGCTCCTTCCTTCAATATCACGACGGTGTTGGGATCCATTTCGGAAGACGCTGACCTAACCGGTGGCGTGCATGTGGCCAACGTCGTGCTCACCGATGATGGACAAGGAACCAACACATTCAATTTGTTTGGTGCCCACGCCGCCTTCTTTGAACTGCGTGATTCAAACACGAAGTTGTACCTAAAGGAGAGCGTGGAACTCGATTTTGACACTCAAAGCGTCTTAAATCTCTTTGTGTCGGTGGACGACGCAACCGTTGGTTCCAGTCCGGACGATACCGACCCGTTTTCGCTCACGGTCACCGATGTGAACTCCGCCCCGGTCGTTTCGCTGAGCCAGAGCGGCGACTCGTTGCCAGAATCCACCGCCACCGGTTCACGCATCAAGATGGCCGACATCATCCTCACCGATGATGGAACCGGCACGAACACGCTGTCTCTGTCAGGCACCGACGCCGGCCTGTTCGAAATCGACGGAACCGAATTGTTCTGGACAGGTGACTCGGCCCTCGACTTCGAATCAAAACCCGCCCTGAACGTGACCGTCAATGTCGACGACACCGCGCTGGGCGCGGGCATCGACTCATCGACCAACTTCACGTTGACCGTCACCGATGTCAACGAAGCACCCACCCTCAGTCTGTCCAACCTCGTCACAACCATCAGCGAAGGGCAAGACACCTCGTCCGGAATGAAGGTCGCCGACATCACGATCACCGATGATGCCCTCGGCACCGAAACGTTGTCCCTGTCCGGTGCGGATGCCGCGTTGTTCCGAATCGATGGCACCGAGGTCTGGTTGATCGACAACGCCACGCTCGACTACGACAGCAACAGCGTCCTCGATGTCACCGTTTCCGTTGACGACAACACCGTCGGATCCACGCCGGACGACAGCCAAGCGTTTTCGATCAACGTCACCGATGTGAACACCGCCCCGGTCGTTTCGCTCAGCCAGAGCGGCGACTCGTTGCCGGAATCCACCGCCACCGGTTCACGCATCAAGATGGCCGACATCATCCTCACCGATGATGGAACCGGCACGAACACGCTGTCGCTGTCAGGCACCGACGCCGGCCTGTTCGAAATCGACGGAACCGAATTGTTCTGGACCGGTGACTCAGCCCTCGACTTCGAATCAAAACCCGCCCTGAACGTGACCGTCAATGTCGACGACACCGCGCTGGGCGCGGGCATCGACTCATCGACCAACTTCACGTTGACCGTCACCGACGTCAATGAAGCCCCCACGCTCGGTCTGGCCAATCAAGTCACCACGATCAGCGAAAGTGCGGACCTGTCGTCCGGCATGAAGGTCGCTGACATCGTCGTCACGGATGATGCCCTCGGCACCGAAACGCTTGCGCTAGTCGGAGCCGATGCGGCCTTGTTCCGCATTGATGGCACAGAGCTCTGGTTGGTCAACGACGCCGCACTGAATTTCGATAGCAATCCGACGCTGGACGTGACGGTCGAAGTCTACGACGCGAGCTTGTCCGCCAGTGCTCTGGATAGCGTCGCTCATTCGATGTCCGTGACAGACGTGAACTCGTCGCCAACGGTGAGCCTGAGCCAAGCAGGAACGTCGCTTGCAGAAGACACCTCAACAGGCACACGAATCAAGATGGCGGACATCACCGTCACCGACGATGGCACGGGAACGAATGAGCTGTCTTTGTCAGGCGACGACGCGGCTTTGTTTGAGATCGATGGTAACGAATTGTTTCTGAAGAGCGGCACAAGCCTCGATTTCGAGACCGCATCGACGCTCGATGTGACAGTCAATGTAGACGACTCCTCGCTCGGCGCCGGAATCGATTCCTCGACAGACTTCACGTTGACCGTCACCGACGTCAACGAAGCCCCCACGCTCAGTCTGTCCAACCTCGTCACAACGATCAGCGAAGGACAAGACACCTCGTCCGGTATGAAAGTCGCCGACATCACGATCACCGATGATGCCCTCGGCACCGAAACATTGTCGCTGTCCGGTGCGGATGCAGGCCTGTTCCGAATCGATGGCACCGAGGTCTGGTTGATCGACAACGCCACGCTCGACTTTGACAGCAACAGCGTCCTCGATGTCACCGTTTCCGTCGACGACAACACCGTCGGTTCCACGCCGGACGACAGCCAAGCGTTCTCGATCAACGTCACCGACGTGAACTCCGCCCCGGTCGTGACGCTCAGCCAGAGCGGTGATTCGTTGCCGGAATCCACCGCCACCGGTTCACGCATCAAGATGGCCGACATCATCCTCACCGATGATGGAACTGGCACGAACACGCTGTCGCTGTCAGGCACCGACGCCGGCCTGTTCGAAATCGACGGCACAGAATTGTTCTGGACCGGTGACTCGGCCCTCGACTACGAATCAAAACCCGCCCTGAATGTGACCGTCAATGTCAACGACACCTCGCTGGGTTCTGGCATCGATTCATCGACCAACTTCACTCTGACCGTCACGGATGTCAACGAAGCACCCACCCTCGGTCTGTCCAACCTCGTCACAACGATCAGCGAGGGACAAGACACTTCGTCCGGTATGAAAGTCGCCGACGTCACGATCACCGATGATGCCCTCGGCACCGAAACATTGTCGCTGTCCGGTGCGGATGCAGGCCTGTTCCGAATCGATGGCACCGAGGTCTGGTTGATCGACAACGCCACGCTCGACTTTGACAGCAACAGCGTCCTCGATGTCACCGTTTCCGTCGACGACAACACCGTCGGTTCCACGCCGGACGACAGCCAAGCGTTCTCGATCAACGTCACCGACGTGAACTCCGCCCCGGTCGTGACGCTCAGCCAGAGCGGTGATTCGTTGCCGGAATCCACCGCCACCGGTTCACGCATCAAGATGGCCGACATCATCCTCACCGATGATGGAACTGGCACGAACACGCTGTCGCTGTCAGGCACCGACGCCGGCCTGTTCGAAA